>JBPCWZ010000001.1:0-4795 GCA_051009015.1 Gammaproteobacteria bacterium
GGCCAAGGATGCCAAGGTCGCTTCCCCGACAACCGCACCTGTGCCGTCACCGCTCGCATCAGGCGTCACAATTTCAATGCCTTCCACGCCTTTACCGGCAACACCTCCACTTGCGGGATACACACCACCAAGACCGTTACCTCCGACATGCTGACCGACTTGGGGCGTTCGCGTATCGCCATCTTGATCAAGCAACGTCCACCCTTGTGACTCGCCCGTTAAACCTGAGACGTCCGTGGCAATACCGATACCTTCACTGCACGACCCGGCGAGATTCATGCCACCGTCCCAATCCGCATCAGGCACTTCTGCGGTGCGTGCTGCAACGGCTGCTTCGTCACGAAAACTTGTTGGAGCATTAGCCATTTTAAGATCACCTCCCTACTCATCCTGATTAAGCGATTAGACCCCGTTAGCGTCGTAACGGCCTTGATAACGTCTACCCGAAGTCGTTAAGTTACCGGCCCAGGCTAAAATTTGTACTTCAGCGTCCTGGTTAGTTGCATAACGACGTTCAGGGCTCAAAGGCACCATATTACGTTGCGCGTGACTTCGATAATGCAGGTAATTAGTGTTCAAGAAGAACGCCGTACCGGCCGGTGCGCCTGTGCTCGCGCCTGCATAGATACCACCATCGAGCACGACATCCGCGTCCATAAATTTGACGGTCATAAAGCCTGCATCGGCCGTTCCGGTGTTGGAAAACCGCTGAATTGCCTGAAGTGATTCTATGTACGTGGTCCAGACGTTGTTATCACACACAATCAGATCTGGCCGATCCTGACCTCGGACCTGTGAGGCCCAAAGATCATTCCACAACCCCTGAATCCGTGTAGGATCGAGACCTATCGCGGCCGTGTTGTCTGATACTGCATTTTGCCAAAACGTGAACGTTGAACCGTCAATGCCGCCATAAGGCGCTGCTGCCGGGTCGATAGGAACGGCACTTTCAAGGCCATCTATCTGCTTCCCAGAAGCTGCCGACCCGTCGGAATACAAGCCACCGTTGATCAAATTAGACATGGTGGTTTCTGCGACCTGTAGACGCGCTTCCATGAGGTCGATGAGCGCTTCTCGGCCACTGTTTTGCAGCATCTCTAACCCAGACACGACAACCGGCACGGCGGCTTGCTTGATCGTATATTCCGCTGATGAAATAACGTCCGATACGCCAATCGGTAATATGTCAAAACCCGAATACCATCCCTGGTTGCTATTTTCAGCGAACGAAAGCTCCTGAAGAATCTTCCAGCCACCGGAGAACGTCTTGATCTTGCCGCGTTGTTTTAAACGATAAAGTAACGCGTTGTTGTTGGTTACATTGTCAGCAATTTTCCGTGTGCGCGACTCGATAGTCGTCGCCATAATGTCCGATACCGCGCTATTGGCGAAAGCCATATCAACCCCCTTGAAAGCTATTAACTGTCTGTGTTTGCTATCCGACCTGCGTTAGCTGGGGGCGGCTTCGCTGACACGACCTGCTTCACACCGAATGGCGGCTGGGGGCGTTTATACAATTATCAGCCTATTTTACCGAATGTGCAAATCCCACGCATCACTTAATGCACCTCTGAGCGTTTCCGGGCTTTTTTGCGCCCCGTTACCGGCAGGATTACCCGTAATCGAGCTGGCCGCGACCCGCTTACGGCCATTGACCGCTGCGATTTTTTTCGCGTCTGCTGCCCGTTGCCGCTCTCTTACGACGTTAGAGACCTGAGGATTAATCAAACACGCTTTATCGTAAGCGTCTTGCAGCGTCATTGATTGCCCGCGTGCCGCTGCCAGATCCAGTAAATCCGCCATATCCAACCTGACATCGTTTGCAAACTCCTGATCACTCATAAAGTCGGTAACTTCCGTCGCGGTCTGCTGCTGATGCTGCTGCTGCTGCCTTTGCTGGCGCTGCGTCTGTTGCGATAAAAAATCGTTGACAGGCGCAAGCCGCTTATCCAGTAACGCTTCAAGATCGGCAGTGGAAGACGTTGTTGTACTTGGGTCCCCGGCAAGGACTTCATCGAGCGCGTTGATATCGACACCAAAATCTTGGATCACCTTTGCCGTTGCTTGTGCACGTTCAGACGCGCTGCCGTTGCGCATTTTTATGGCCGTGCCTACAATGTCACGAATAGCCGAAAACGGGTCTTGATAACCCATTGATTCCAAGGGCTGTTTGAACGGTGTCAACGTGTCGGAAAACGTCTGCGCAAAGCGACGGGCCTCCGCCGTATCCTGCATGGCAACCGCAATTTCTTTCTCACGCGTCGACACCTGATCCCTTACGGTCTCCGGTAACGCGTCCCACGCTTCCCGCGCTTCCGCTTTCCAGCCTAAGGGCGGTTTTTGTTTTTGTTTTGCTCGCGGCGCTTCTGACGACGTTGCGCTGCCGTCTGTTGATTCCGCCACTTTTTTTGCGTCGTCTTGCGCTTCTTGGTTACCTGCTGCATTGCGCGTTGCTTCCGCCGGTTGCTCACTTTCATCACTTTCGGCCTCGCTGGGCTCTGCCTGCTCATGCTCGGAAAACGCCGCTTCAACGTCTGCACGCAAATCTTCAGCAGGCGCTAAGGACGCGTCTTCCGTGGCTTCTGCGACTTCTGTGACGTCCTCGGTGAGTCCTTCGCTGGTTTCGTTCATTTAATCATCTCTCCTTCAAACGTTGTTGAACACGCTCTATAGACGCTTTTATAGCGTTTAAGCGCTCTTGACGATCAGCCGAATTAGCGCCTTCACTGTCGATTTTCCGCTGCTTGGCTTTCTCCGCATAATAAGCCGGGGAATAGTCCCGCGCATCAGTCGTTCCATGCCGTTTATGGTGCTGCCGGAGCGTCGAGCGTGAAGTGATTAACGACTTATCAATCGGCGAAATAAACGCCTCAATGTCCTTTTGGATGTAGGGCGCGTCATTATCGGTGTTATCTTGTACCGTTTTCGGTACCAACTTGTTCAAACGCCTTGACCATATCCAAGAGCCACTGTTGCTTTTCTTGCGCTTTTCGCCGTGCTCTATCACTATTTTGGGTGCCATAGTTTAACTCCTTTGTGCATTGTTTATACACGCGAAACAGCGCACGTAGTGTCGCTTTCTCTTCTTCAATATCCTGATAGCACACAGCGCCCACCACACCATAGCCGCGTCGGAGCCTATGGATGTGCTCAAGTGTGCGACGTATCGCACTCTCAATCGTTGTCGTTCGTGCTATCGACGCTTGAAGTTCCAGGTTTAGCCCGTGCTTCTGCGATTTTAGCCGCTGCGGCTTCTTGTATTTCATCAATTTTCAATTGGGTTTTTATGGCTTCTTTCTCAAGCTCAAGCTCATGCGCTGCGATGTCCTTGCCGACTTCCGCTGATGCGGTCGCCTCGGCTTGTAGCATGTTGCCTTGCGCTTGCGCGGTTTCTTTCATCAAATCAGCTTCTAATTTAGCGCGAATTTCAGCCAGATTCGCGGTAAGCTCGGCGTTCAAACGTTCAAGCTCCGCTTTCTGTTCTGCGACCAATTGTTGCATGTCCGCTTGCGCGTCCATCTGTCGCGTTTGTGTATCCGCTTGTGCCTTCGCCTGGATCTTCTGTATCTCTATGGACGCTTTCAGCTTTTCCAGCGCCATTTCAAACTGGTGCGCCTGTTGCTGTGCCTGTTGCTCGGGATCGGGTTGGTCTTGCGCGTTTTCTGCCTGATCGGTGGTCTTTTCAATCGCTTTGTCAATCACACCTTCGATTTCTGATGCGCCCTTGAAGCCCGCCAAGCCCCATTTCAATAATTCCAGTAAAAACGGCTGAGTGTTTGCGTCCATCTGGACTAACGGCGCTGCACTCTGTAAAAAAACGGCCAACGCGTTAATGTACTCAGTTCGCTCGTTTTTCAGCTCAGCGTAATCGACCATAGCGACCGATTCAGGCCGTATCTTCACCCGTAGCCGTGCTTGTTCCGGTTGCTTGATCAACTCAACGGCAGGCATAATCAGCGCTTTATCCGCCTCCACCATGTTCTCAGCGTTTGAACGTGCCAGGATCGTCTGTGGGTCAAAATGCCGCGCGATGACTTCTGCGCGAATCTGCATCAAGTCTGTCGCATACTGCGCAAACTGATCCTGGAGCGCCTGAATCCGTACCGAACCGAAGCGAGCCTTAAGCTGTGTCTGCCCTACCCCTTCGTACTGATTCGCCAGCTCACCTCTCATCAAGTCCGACATCCCGGTGATCTGTTGCAACATACCAATCGTCTGGTCTCGCATCTGCACCAGTTGAACGAGCGCATCTACGACGTCCTTGATCGGAAACCAGTCAATTTGACCTTGAATACCGCCTTTTTCCGCAAATAACGCCCAATTTTCAACGGGAATCAGGTCATTATCGGTGCCTTCTTTGAACATTCGACTGATTTCACCACTGGACGAATCATAAACGCCGACGACTTTCACCGCGTCGGTGATGATCGAGATCCGCGTCTGCAATTTATCCACTTCGTTGTACAGATCTTGAGCAAGATGATAATCGGACGTCGGGATATACAGTGTTGAGGTCGCGTTAGCTAGAAAAAAGGGCGGGCATGGATAAAAACCACTCAATTGCAACGGGTCGTCTCGCGTGTCGAGCACTTTATCGTAACCTTTGCTGACCCAGACAACCTGACGCGTCGTCTTGTCCCACAGCTCCCAGACCTCCGCTTTCATCCACGCGTCGGAGTTCTCGTTGTTGTTGACACTGTCTTCATCGTCGAGCGCCTGCTGCGCTTTATACTGTAACCGCTTGGCCCGCTCCTCACCAAAGCGTTCAGACGCTTCGTCGCGGGTCATGTACGAC
>JBPCWZ010000002.1:0-15464 GCA_051009015.1 Gammaproteobacteria bacterium
AGTTGTCCGGCGGCGAAAAGCAGCGCATTGCCATCGCCCGCGCGATTATCAAAGAACCGGCGATTTTTGTTTTTGACGAAGCGACCAGCGCGCTGGACTCGCAAACCGAAAAGAGCATTCAGAAAGATATCAGCATTCTCGCCGGAACGCGTACGACCATTATGATAGCGCACCGGTTATCCACCATCGCCGATGCCGACGAGATAATCGTTTTGGTCAAAGGCGAAATAGCCGAGCGCGGCAAACACGCCGACCTGATGGCAAAAGACGGCAAATACGCCGCAATGTGGAAGTTGCAGCAAAAAGAACACTCCGAAACCTAACCCTTGTCATTCCCGCGCAGGCGGGAATCTGCAAACCGCCGCTAATACAATAAGCGGCGCTGCCCTTCTATCTCTTCCAGCAGAAAACGCACGATATCGCTACCTTGACCATTGCTTTCTATGGCAATATCAATCGCCGTTTTTCCATCATCATCGCCAACACGCGCCATCGCGCCCGCCTTGATAAGGGCATGTGCGGCTTTGATTTCACCGTGCTCTGCCGCTTTATGCAAAGGTGTCTGCCCCTTTATGTCTTTTGCGTCAATATCCGCCTCCGCATTAGCAAGGGCAAACACGATTTCGGTTTGACCGTTCATTGCCGCGTAATGCAAAGCCGTGTAGCCATCTCCATCTTCTGTGTCAATATTCGCCCCCGCATTAAGAAGGGCAAACATGATTATGGTTTCACCACACGCTGCCGCCGAATGCAAAGGCGGCGACGAATAGATACCGTCGGCTTCAATATCCGCCCCCGCATCTATAAGGGCAATGACGGTTTTGTGGTGACCACCACTTACCGCTTTACTCAAAGGAGTCCCGCAATATATGCCCGTTGCGTCAATATCCGCTCTCGCTTTGACAAGGGCAAGCACGGTTTCGGTTTCACCAAATTCCGCCGCTTTATGCAAAGGCGTCCCGCCCATGAAATCCTGTGCGTCAATATCCGCTCCGCCGGCTATCAGCCGTTTAACTTCGGCGGTTTCGCCGTTTTGCGCCGCCAAATGCAAAGGCGTTGTATTCGGTTTTTCCATCGTTTTCTCTTTGTTGTGATGTGTTGTCTCAGATTCTCCAAAGGCATCTTTTGCCGCCCGAGGGGAATCTGACAGGCGAATCTATATCTTTCGCTTTTGCTTTTCGGCTTTGGCAATCGCCTTTGCCTTTTCTTTGGCAAGCGCGACGGCGCGTTCTTTCCGCCATTCTTCCATGCTTGCCGCCGCTTTTTCGGCAATCACCCGGCGGCGCGTTTCCGCCATCGGCTTTACGCCTTTCTTTTTGTGGCATTCGCGGCAAAGCAAGTGCAGGTTTGATATGTCGTTATCGCCGCCTTTTGCCTTCGGGCGCAGGTGGTCAATTTCCGGCTCCTTAAGCGGCTCGTTGCAACAACGGCATTTGCCGTCCTGCCATTTGTGCAGGTTTTTCATCACCGCCGCCTTTTGCGGAATCGGCGGCAAGTCGGGCAAATCCGATACTTTGAGCGTCTGCACCTGCGGGATTCCCCTGTCGCCAAACAAGTGGGCGGCGCATTTGGTTAGTTTGCGGCGCAACACATCGCCGGCATCCGTGCCAACATCAATGCCAATCCAGCGGCGGCGGTCGTCAAAGAATAACTCGCTGGCGGCGGCAGTTACGCCGCAACCGCAAAACGGGTCAAGGACAACATCGCCGGGGCGGGATGATGCGGCGATGATGCGGCGCAACAAAACAATCGGCTTTTCGGTCGGATGCCCAACGCTTTCTTTGCTGTTCTTTTTGACTGCGGCAAAAGACCAAACACTCTCCGGCGTTTTTGTCGTTTTGCCGCCGATATATTGCTTGCCGCCGAGTGTGCGGGCGGTTTGATATCTGGCAACCGACTCCGCCTTTATCGGCACTTGCACATCATCGGCATTAAACACATAATCGCCGCTTGCCGAATAACGCAGCAATATGTCGTGCTTGCGGGAAAAATCTTTCTTGGGACGCCCCGGCGTATCGTTATAAAACCAAACTATCTCATTGCGAAAGTTATCTTTGCCAAAGATGGTGTCCATCAGCAACTTGACGCCGTGCGACATTGTCGGGTCGCAGTGGTAGTAGATACTGCCGGTCGGCTTAAGCAGCCGGTGCATCTGCACAAGACGCACGCCCATATAGGTCAGGTATGCCTGCCAACTGCCGCCATTGGCATAGCCCAGCGTTTCTATCACCGCCGCCGCCGCCGGGTACCTTCCCTGCAGGATTTCGTGGTCATCCTCGTGGATGTCGGCAAGCGTCCAAGTATCCTTGAAGGACACTTTTTTGCCAGTTTCTTTCAGCGGATTCTCCCACTGCTTGCCGGTGTTAAACGGCGGGTCAAGGTATATCAAATCCACCGAGTCGCTCGGCATGCGCGACATTACCAACAGGTTGTCGGCATTGTAGATGGTGCGGTCAAGTTGCATAACGCCATTCTAATATAACTGCCCGCCGAATTGACGAATTCGCCCACTTTTGCCAAACTGCCGTCTTTGCCCCATTAGATTCCCGCTTTTGCGGGAATGACGAGGGCGGCGGGGCGGGAATGACGATATTAAAGAAAAGACCGGCGAGGCAAAAGACGGAGTATAATAGACAAATGCTTTTGGGCGGAAAACGGGTTTTGGTTGTCGGTGTGCGCAATCGGCGGTCGCTTGCTTTTGCCATCGCACAACAGGCGCATAACGCCGGGGCGAAGTTGGCTTTTGCCGTCCAGCCGGGCGACAAAGCACACGACAAAACTTCCGCTATTATTAATGCCGAGTTTGCCGGTTGTCCGGTTTTTCCCTGCGATGCCGCCAAAGATGACGACATCCAAAGCGCAACCGACAATGCCGCCGAAAAGTTGGGCGGATTGGACGGGCTTGTTCATGCCATCGCCTTCGCCCGCCGCGAAAGTATTATGGGCGATTATCAGGATGGCACAGACCGCCCGGCTTTTGCCGAAGCATTGGATATTAGTGCATATACGCTTACCGGCTTTTGCCGCGCCGCTCAGCGGCATTTTGTCCGAAGCGGCGGCGGCAGTGTTATCACCCTTTCTTATCTGGGCGCAAACCGCGCATTGCCAAACTACAATGTAATGGGCGTTGCCAAAGCGGCTTTGGAAGCAAGCGTCCGCTATCTGGCTTATGGAATGGGCAAATACAATGTGCGCATAAACGCCGTATCCGCCGGACCGGTCAAAACCCTCGCCGCCGCCGGTATTGGCGATTTTGGCAAGATCCTCGCCGAAGTCAAACGGCAAGCGCCTTTGCGCCGGAATATCAATGCCGAAGAAGCGGCAAATGTTGCGGTGTTTTTACTTTCCGACCTTGCGACAGCCGTCACCGGCGAAGTCATACACGCCGATTGCGGCTTTCATATTACCGCCGGACTTGCCGCCGACGACTCCGCAACCGATAACTGACACCAAAACCTTGCAGCAAAAACCGATGACGCCGCCGCATTCTTTGTTGTTGCGGGCTTTGATGATGGAGCGGGTTGCGCGCCGCCCTTTTTGGCTTATGCGTCAGGCGGGCAGGTATTTGCCGGAATACCGCGCCGTGCGCGAAAAATGCGGCGGCTTTCTGGCAATGGCAAAATCGCCACCGGTCGCATGCGAGATAACACTGCAGCCGGTGCGGCGGTTTGATACCGATGCCGCTATTATTTTTTCGGATATTCTCACCATCCCCGATGCGATGGGGCTGGGCTTGCATTTTATTGACGGCGAAGGACCAAAACTGCAAAACCCCCTGCGCGACGAAAATGCGGTCGGGCGGTTGCGTCCGGTGGCGGAAGGCGAGTTGGATTATGTTTATGATGCTTGTCGCTTGGCTGTTGGCGAACTGCCGGCGGATATTCCGCTTATCGGCTTTTGCGGCTCGCCGTGGACTTTGGCTTGTTATATGATAGACGGCGGCGGCGGCGGCTTTTGGCGGGCGCGAAAGATGGTTTATGACCGACCGGATTTGTTGCACCGCATTCTTGCGGCAAATGCCGAAGCGGCGGTATCTTTGTTGTGCGGGCAACTCGCCGCCGGATGTCGCGTGGCGATGATTTTTGACAGTTGGGGCGGGTTGCTCGGCGGCGATGATTACGAAACCTTTTCACTTCGCTACATTCGCGATATCATCAATGCCGTCAAAGCGCAACATAATGATGCGCCGATAATCGTATTTGCCCGCCAGTGTCATCGTCATCTTGCCGCTATCGCCAAAAGCGGCTGTGATGCCGCGGGGATAGATTGGCAAACGCCGATGTCGCAAGCGCGGGATATTACCGGCGGAAAGATAGCACTGCAGGGCAATATGGATCCTGCTGTTTTGCTTGCCGATGCCGATGCCGTCCGCCGCGAAGCGAAGCGGATATTATGCGATTTTGGCGATGGTCACGGGCATATTTTCAACCTCGGGCATGGTGTTGATAAAAACACGCCGCCGGAAAATGTCGCCGTTCTTGCCGATGCGGTGCGCGGGCATAAACTATAATAACAGCGAAAGGCAGCAGATGAAGATAGGCATTTTGCAAACAGGCGAAACCCCGCCGCCCCTGCGCGCCAAATACGGGCGTTATCCTGCTATGTTTGAGGATTTGTTCGCCCGCATCGGCGGCGGCGATAACTTTGCCATTTATGATGTCCGGCGCGGGCGGCTGCCCAAAAAGCCGGAAGTTTGCGACGGCTATATCATCACCGGCAGCCGTTATGGCGTTTATGAAGAGTTGCCGTGGATAGCGCGGCTTTTGGAATATGTGCAAACTTTGCATCGCGCCCGCCGCCCGATGGCGGGTGTTTGTTTCGGTCATCAGGCACTTGCCGCGGCACTCGGCGGGCGGGTTGTCAAATCGCCAAAAGGATGGGGGGTCGGCTTGCAGTCATGGCGGGTTTTGCGCGCCGCGCCGTTTATGACAAAAGTCCCGAAGGATTTTTCATTGTTGTCATTTCATCAGGACCAGGTTGTCAAACTGCCGCGCGGCGCGGTGCGCTTGTTTGGCAATGCGTTTTGTCAAAACGCCGGTTTTGCCATTGGTAGCGGGGTTTTTGCCGTGCAGGGTCATCCGGAGTTTGTCCCCGGCTTTTGCCGCGATTTGGCAAATCATCGCCGGGGGATGTTGCCGCCGGAGTTGGTTGCGGCGGCGGCGCGGGCGGGGCGCAATGACAGTTTGCTTTGCGCGCGGTGGATGCGCGCTTTTTTCCAAAATGCGATAAAATAAGCGTGATGGCGGCGGTAGCACAGCAATATTCCGATGTCCAAAGCGGCGTGGACACGCGCGCTTTGGCGTTGAATCGCGTGGGCATTCGCGGCGTTCGTTTGCCGATGTTATTCTCGGACGGCGCGGACAGCATTCCGTCCATTGGCGATTGGCGCTGCTATACCGATTTGCAGGCGGATGCCCGCGGCACGCATATGTCGCGTTTGGTGCGCGCTTTGCATCGCAGCAGCGACTTGTTTAATTTTGAGCGTTTTGCCGAGTTGCCCGGTGTTGTTTTGGATTTGTTGCCCGGGGCGGCGGAGTGCGATTTGTCGGTGCGCTTTGATTGTTTTATTGACAAAAAAGCGCCGGTTACCGGAGAGTCGGGTTTTGTGGATTACCGGGCGATGTTTGCGGCAAGGCGGCGGCGCGACGGCAGCCAGCGGACGATAATCGGGGCGACTGCGCCGGTGACGAGTTTGTGCCCCTGTTCCAAGGCGATATCCGAGCGCGGCGCGCACAATCAGCGTTCGCATTTGACTTTGTATTTTGAGCCCGGCGCGCCGGCGCGCATGCGCGATATTATCGCCCTCATAGAATCATGCGCATCGTGCGAGTTATATTCAATGTTAAAGCGGGCGGACGAGCGTCATGTAACCGAAAAGGCGTATGACAACCCGAAGTTTGTTGAAGATATGGTGCGCGATTTGGCGGGCGATGTCGGGCGCGAAGTCGGCGCATTGTCCTATCGGGTGGAGGCGGAAAACTTTGAATCCATCCACAATCATTCCGCCTTTGCGATGGTGGAATCGCCGGATTTTCCCGCCGATATGCTGGAATAATCCAAACCGCCGGGGCATTTTGCCTTTTCGGCTTGTTGTTCGCATTCTTTTTTGTTGCGATGAAGAGATTATTGATTGTCGCCAATGCGCCGTCGCCAAATGCCCGGCGGCTTTTGCAAGCGGCGGAATGCGGGGCGCGCGATTCGCAGATAGCGGGCGTTGAAGTATCGGCAAAGTTGCCGCTGGCGGCGGCGGCGGAAGATGTCTTATCTGCCGATGCGCTAATCATCGGCACGACCGAAAACTTCGGTCAGATGAGCGGTTTGATGAAGGATTTTTTTGAGCGGATATATTATCCGTGTCTGGAAAAGACGGAGGCAAAACCTTATGCCCTCTATGTCCGCGCCGGAAAAGACGGCACAGGCACAGTGCGCGGTATCACGGCGATAACAACCGGCTTAAGATGGCGCATCACTCAGCCGCCGTTGATGATGGTCGGCGCGTACAATCCGCTTTTTGCCGAACAATGCCAAACTCTCGGCACAACCATAGCGGCAAGTTTGGAGTCCGATTTGCTCTAACCCCGCCGACATTGGGCGGAATCGGGCATATATCGCCGATGGCGGAAAATATTCGTTAAATTTTGTCCGGCGGGGGTATTATTTTGATATTTATGGTTATAATAGCGTAAATGCATTCCCGTTGTGGAATGTATGACTTTCGGAGAAAGGGACAATGATGAACAAGATGCTCAAAGGTGTTTCGTTTGCCGGTATTGGCTTTTGCCTGCTGGTTGGCGTGTTTGCGGTCGGCGGCGATGCCGTGCGGGCGGAGGATGGCGCGCATAGTCCGGCGCAAACCGCGCGGGGGCAAACTTCGGCGGCGGATGCTTTCGGGCGCGCTTTCGGGCGGACTTTCCGGCAAACCGGTCAAACCTTTCAACAAAGTTTCAACTTGCGCGATATTGCCGTTGATGCGGCAAATGGCGTATCGGCGGGCGATTCCCTTTCGGCTTTTCGGCGTAATGCGCAGTTGCGCATGCTGGCTTTGCTTGATGGCGAGTTATCCGGTTTGGGCGAGCAAATGCTGGTTTCGGGTTTTGTCGCGCGCAGGGCGGATATTGATTTTCAAAGCCCGCTCGGCGGGCGCGATTGGCATTTGGGCGTGGATTTGGCGGGCGATTTTGCCGGTGCCGCCGGTTTTGCCGATATTGACGATGATATTTTTGGCTGGCAGATGCGGGTATATGCCGGAGAGCCGGGCAATGGCGGTTTGAATAGCGGCATTTTCTACCGCCGGATATTTGACGGCGAGATGCTTGTCGGCGGCAACATTTTCGCCGATTATGAGCATCACGAATATGGCAGTTTCGTCCGCTATTCTTTCGGCGGCGAAGTGCGGAACAGGCATTTTTCGCTGGCGGCAAACTATTATGTGCCGCTGACCGGCGAGCGGATGATTGGTATGCACAATAGCCGCAAAGTTGTCGCTTTTTCGCGTCAGGGTTATGATGCAAAAGTTCGCATAGACGCGCCGCAGTTGTTTGTTAATGTGCCGCATTTGCAGGGCAAGTTTCGGGATATTAAGGCGGGTTTGGATTATTACAACTTTGAAGGCGAGCACGGGCGGGAGGCGGATGACGGCTTTCGTTTCGGCGGCGAGTGGCATCCGGATTCGGCTTGGCGCGTTGGTTTGTTTTATGACACCGGCGAAGGCACGCATTTGGGCGGCGAGATAGCATATCAATGGACGATAGGCGAAGTCCAAAGTCGCACAAGCGGCGGCGCGGGTTTTGATTTGGATTTGCTTGCCCCGGTGCAGCGCGAGCATTCGCAAAGGATAGTTCTGGCGACTATGGGCGACGAAGTTTTTGCATGGGGGATTCCCCGAAGAGATGATGGCATTGGCATTGTTAGTATTCCATCAACGGTAACCGTAGGCACTGTCTTCTTGTCGGACGATTCGGCTGATTCGGTATCTCCCGGCGCGGCGGCAAACGCTTATGTTGCGGCGGCGGGCGGCGGCGCGGCGGTTGGCAATGTCGGCATTATTCCGGCGTTTGTTTCCGTGATATCCCCGCAAGACGGTTCTTTGCTTGACGGGTTTTATTTTATGGCTGCCAACAGCGCGGTGATATTCACTGCCACAAGGATGACGCCGCAGGGCTTCATCACGGCAAATATCGCCGCTACGAGAAGCACTTTTGCCATTACGCTGGAAGTTATCCCCCCGCTGCCGCCGCGTTATACCGAGCGCAGAAGCGGCGATGTATTTTTGGGCGTCCATACCATCGGCGTTTTGGATGTTGGCAACTACTTTGACGATATACTTTTCGTTACGGTTTCGTTGTCGGATGACGCATCGGCAAGCCGCGGCAACATCGTCCTGACGGCAAGAGCATTAGGCGAGCGGATTATCAGCATTGCCGTCAATGGCGAGTACGGCGGCAATCCGACGGTATTTACTTTTGCGCATACTTTGAACATTGTGCGCGACCCGAATGCGCAAGCGATGGCGGCGGTGGCGAATCCCGCTCCTGTCTGGCTTCACTGGGACAGCCGCGACCCGCTTGGCGGGCGCAGGGAAGTCGGCACGGTGACCGTTATCAACCCGACCGAAGGGGTTTCTTACACCTATTCGTTGCTGGTGCGAAGCGGCCGCGGCAATGGCACGGGCACATGTGGCGGTGCCGGGGACGGCAACGCCGGAAATGGCACCGATTGCAGGTTTGAACTTACCACAAGCACCGGCGAACTGAGTTTCTTGCACAATGACGAAGGGCGAATAGTTGGCACCATCGTCGTCAGGGGCGCGGACTTATTTGCAAGCGTTTTCGTCACGGTGCAATCATACCGCCCCGGTGATTGCGTTTATCATAACTGCCCGGCTGTCGGCATTAGCACCTCGGCACTGCCGACCCGGACGCAAATCAGTTTGTTGAATCGCTCCGCTGTTTACATGAGCGGAAATGGTACGCGCTGGGAATACAACCGGCAAGGGAGCATTGCGGTGCCGTTTTTCAACAGCCGATACAACCAGACGCAGGTGTCAATAGTTTGGCAGTATATGAAATCCATCGGCGCGACTCCCAATACGCAGTTTTTCCAACACGGCGGCGGCGAAGGCGGTGAGGCGGACAACGGATTATGGGCGCTGGATTTTGCCAACAGGATGAACACCGGCGGCAGGTTGAACTGGTTTACCGAAAACAATACAACGGCGCAATGCAGATTCATCTGCAGAATTGGTCAAAGGCAGGCACCGGAGACGAGTAGAGGGATACCCGGGGGGATTTGCGTGCGCGACATTGAAAAGCAGACCGGATTTTCGACCAGAGACATTCCGTTGGACTGCACAATGCCGGAAGAAGAGGTAGAGTCCTGATAATCCCCGCCTTGCCTTTGGCGGCATTCCCCCGCCTTTGCTTGTCGTCATTCCCGCTTTCGCGGGAATGACGGGTTTCGCCCTTACGGGGCTTTGATTAAGATAAAATACCGCCACCGGAGAGGTACCGAAGCGGTCATAACGGCGCTGACTCGAAATCAGATGGTCGGGGCAACCCGGCGCGCGGGTTCGAATCCCGCCCTCTCCGCCGCTTGTTATTCCGCCGCCGCCGCCAATTCGGTTATAATTCCAAAATGCCTTTGATGATTTTTGCCCGGCGGCGATGAAAACACTGCCGCCAAACGGCAACAGCCACACCAATGCCGATGCCGACAAACGGCGGCGATGGCTGGCGGATATCGCCAACTATCCGGCAAAGCCCGTCCCGCCGGACGAGCCGCAACAACTCAAAGGGCTGATAGAAAATCAAATCGGCTATATGACCCTGCCGCTCGCCGTCGCCGGGCCTTTGCGCATCCGCGGCGATTATGCCGACGGCGTCTTTTATGTGCCGCTATGCACTCTGGAAGGGACGCTCGCCTTGTCCATGACGCGCGGCTTGTATCTTACCCACCTCAGCGGCGGAATCGCCACCCGCCACCTCGGGCAAAAACTCAACCGCAGCCCCGTCTTCATCCTCAACGATACCGCCGAAGCACTCGCATTCGGCAAATGGGCGGGCGAAAATCTGCCGCAAATCCGCGATGCCGCACAAAGCCAAAGCCGACACGCCAAACTGCTGCGCATTGACCAAATACCCATTCACAAAAATATGATTCTTAATTTCGTATTCTCCACCGGAGACGCCGCCGGGCAGAATATGGTAACCATCTGCACACACGCCGCCTGCCAATATATCTGCCAAAACTACCCCAAACCCGTTTCATTCCTCATAGAAAGCAACTATGCCGGCGACAAAAATGCCTCGTGGAATAATCTTACCGCCGGGCGCGGGCATCATGTCATCGCCGAATGCCGCCTGCGCAACCGGCACATCAAACGCGTCCTTCACGCCGATGCCCGCAAGATGATAGGATATCGCAATATCTTCGGAGTCGCAAGTTATCTCGGCGGTGTTTTGGGTTTGAACGCCCACGCCGCAAACGCCCTCGCCGCCATCTATCTGGCGACAGGGCAGGATGTCGCCTGTGTCGCCGAAAACTGCAACTGCATATCCGAATATGAAATTGACGACAATGGCGATTTGCTGGTTTCTTTGCAAATGCCATCGGCAACCGTCGGCACAGTCGGCGGCGCAACACGCCTCGGACAACAACGCGCCAATTTGGAGTTATTGGGCTGCACCGGCGAAGGGTCGGCGGCGAAGTTTGCCGAGATAGTTTGCGCAAGCGTATTGGGCTTGGAAATATCCCTGCTCGGTGCTATCGCCAGCGATGAATTCACCCGGGCGCACGCCACTTTCGGGCGCTGACTCTTATGTCTTCGCCCGAAGACGGCGCATTATCGCCGCATTCCCGCCGCCCGCATTTTGCGCGTTTTGCGCATTCCGCTTTTGAGCGTTTTTGCCGTTTGGTTTTCCGGCTGCGCTGCCCTTTGCAGCATTTCGGGCGGGAGAATCTGCCGCCGCCGCCTTTTCTCATCTGCGCCAATCACTGCAGTCATATGGATACGCCCGCTTTGATGACGGCGGGCGGCGGGACTTTTGACAACTATGCGATGATAGCGGCGCGCGATTATTTTTTTTCCGGCGGTAGCGGCGGCGGCGGCAAGTTTGGCTATCACCGCTTTATGTTTCTGGTGCCGGTGGAGCGGCGGGCATCGCGCGATTCTCTGCGGGCGATGTTTGACGGATGCCGCCCGCATTTGGATGCCGGTCGTTGTCTGATAATCTATCCGGAAGGCACGCGCTCTGTTGATGGCAATATCGGCGCGATGAAGCGCGGCGCGGCTGCTTTGGCTTTGGGCTTGAAAGTTCCGGTCGTCCCCGCGCATATCGGCGGGACTTTTCATTGCCTGCCAAAAGGCGCGCTTTTGCCAAAAGGCGGCAAGGTTTCCGTGCGCTTTGGCAAAGCGCTAATGCCGGCGGATTATCCGCAAAGCCGCAATGCCAGCCGCCAACTCGCCGCCGATATCTCCGCGGCGATATTACAATTGTCCGAACAAGGGCAATAACAAGATAAAGCGAAAATGACCGATAACCTGCAAAAGCCAATGAAATGGTGGGGATGGGGCGCCGATGGCGAAGCGCCCGACTTTGATAACAAGCCGCACCTGTGGGGCTACATTACCGCGCATTTGGGCTTGGACGGCAAACCGCCAAAATCATCACCGCCGCCGTCTTCGGCAAAGTTGCCGCCCGCGCAAACCTGCCCGCCTTTTGCCGAAGCAATGCAAAAATGCGGGCTGCAGTTGTATGCCGATGACCGCCAGCGGCTTTTGCACTTCGGCGGCAAGAGTTTTCGCGATTTGTGGCATGCGCGGCGCGGCATTATCCCCGCCGCGCCGGATGCCGTTGTCTATCTGCAAAACGATGCCGATGCCGCATCGCTGATACGCGCGGCGCAAAGTTTTGATGTTGTTGTTATCCCCTTTGGCGGAGGGTCAAACATCGCCGGATGCCTGATGCCCTATGACGGCAAAAGGCGGATGATAGTCGCCGCCGATACGACAATGATGAATCAATTGCTTTCCATCAACGAACAAGCACAAACCGCAAGAATGCAAGCGGGCGCGCTCGGCGGTGTTTTGGAACAACAACTCGGCGAAAAAGGTTGGACTTTCGGGCATTTTCCGGATTCTTTTTTGCACTCAACACTCGGCGGATGGATTGCGACCCGCTCCGCCGGAATGCAAAGCGACGAATATGGCAACATAGAAAACCTGATAGCCGGATTGAAAGTGCAAACTCCGGCGGGGGAATGGATTATCAAACCACATCCGCGCTCGGCGGCGGCGGTTAACCAAAAAGAAGTCGTGCTCGGCAGCGAAGGGACTTTTGGCATTATTACCGAAGCGGTTATAAAAATCCGCCGCGCGCCGCAGTGCAAACTTTTTTACGGCTATTTGTTTGCCGATTTTGCCGCCGGGTTGGCGGCGGTGCAAGAATGCATGCAACGCGGCATAAACCCGCTGTTGTCAAGATTGAGCGATTACAACCGCACGGCATTATCCTTTTCCTTTCGCGACGGGCATGGCGGCGGAATAATGCAAAAGGCGGCGAAGTGTTATATGCAAAAAGTGCGCGGCGTTAACTTCGGCAAATGCTGTTTGATGATAACCGCCTTTGAGGGAAGCGCCCAAGAATGCCGCCAAAAGTTTCGCGCCGCAAATGCCATCTTCGGCAAATACGGCGGCGTATTCGCCGGACGCGGACCGGGCGATAACTTCGCCCGCGCCAAGTTTGACTTTCCGCACATACGCGATTATTTGTGGGATTACGGATTATATGCCGATGTCAGCGAAACGGCAACACAATGGGACAATGCCGAAAACCTGCGGACGAAAGCGCTGGCATCTTTGGAATCCGTATTTGCCGTGCGCGGTTTGCGCGGCTGGTGCGGTTGTCATCTCAGTCATTCCTATCGCAACGGCGCGAGTTTGTATTTTAGTTTTGCCTTCAAGGGCGAAGGCGGCGATGATGACCTGTTGCATTATTTTGCCGCCAAAAAAGCGGTGCAAGATGCCTTTGCCGAAAACGGCGGCACGCTTTCGCATCATCATGCGGTAGGCACCGACCACGCGCCATGGCTGGAAGATGAGTTATCGCCGCTCGGCATTGCCGTTATCGGCGGCATCAAATCGCAAACCGACCCGCGCGGGATTATGAACCCCGGCAAACTGCGCCCGCTGTCTTTTGACAACTGGCGCGCCGACATTCCCGCCGACAAATAACCGGCGGATATTCTTGTGATGGGCGGCGAAAATATCGACGGCAAAGTTTTCGCCATCAGCGGCGCATCTTCCGGTTTGGGGCGCGCTTTGGCGATAGGGCTTGCCAAACATGGCGCGATGCTCTCACTCTTCGCCCGCGACAAAAACCGCCTGCAAAATACCGCCGATGAATGCGCGGCAATAACCGGCGGCAAAACAAAACCGCACATAATCACAGGCGACATCCGCCACGGGCAAGAATGCCAACAATGGATAACCGCCGCCGCCGCACACTTCGGGCATTTGGATTATCTTATTAATAATGCGGGCATTAGCATGCGAAAGCAGGTTTGCGATATCGCCGACATTGCCGATTTTCGCGAGGTAATGGATACCGGTTTTTGGGGGGCGGCGCAATGCGCGCATTGTGCCTTGCCGCATTTGCGGGCGAGTTTTGGGATGATTGTCAATATCTCTTCGGTGCAAGGCAAAACCGCCATCCCGCAGCATTCCGTTTATGCGGCAAGCAAACATGCGATTGAAGGGTTTTTTATGTCTATGGCAATGGAAGAAACCAATATCCGTTTTCTATCCGTCCGCCCCGGCTGGATAAACGGCACACGCATAAATCAAAACCGCATTGGCAATAATAATAAAAGCGGCGGCGGCGAAGATGACAACAACGGCGAAAGGTTGGAAAACTCCGGCGAAGGTTTGGAAGTGGAATACTGCGCGCAAAAAATCATCAAGGCGATACAAACACGGCGCGAAGTATTAACCATTCCGTCAAGATACAGATGGCTGCCGCTACTCGCCGAACTATTCCCCCGCACCATCCGCCGCAAAATCCAACAAAAAACCAAATCCCGCTACGCCTCTTCATAACTGCATTGTCAAAAGCGGCAAATGCCGTGTTTCGTCAATAACAAAAGGCGGCTATCGCCCTACTTTTCCATAGCACTCTGCAATGCAAGCGCGATATCGCTGTCTTTGCCATGATAATCTATGGCAATATCTAACGGCGTTTTTCCGTCATCGGCGCGGGCATACAAATCCGCCCCCGCTTTGACAAGGGCAAGTATAACTTCGGTTTGACCTTTAAATGTCGCTAAATGCAAAGGCGTGAAGCCACCGTTATCTTTTGCGTCAATATTCGCCCCCGCTTTGATGAGGGCAATCGCAGTTTCGGTTTGACCGAGCCCCGCCGCCCACAGCAGAGGCGTTCCGCCATTGTCATCTTTTGCCTCAATATCCGCCCCCGTTTTGATAAGGGCAATCGCAGTTTCGGTTTGACCGAGCTTCGTCGCATGATGCAAAGGCGTTCCACCATCGTCATCTTTTGCGTCAATATCCGCCCCCGCTTTGATAAGGGCAAGCGCGATTTCTGTATGACCTAATACTGCCACAAGATGCAGAGCCCCCGCGCCTTGGATTTTTTCGTCAACATCCGCCCCCGCTTTGATAAGGGCAATAGCAGTTTCGGTTTGACCATTTGATGACGCAAGATGCAAAGGCGTCTCGCCATCGTTAGTTTTCGCGTGAATGTCCGCCCCCGCCGTGATAAGGACAAGTACAGTTTCTGCGAGACCTAACCCCGCCGCCATGTGCAAAGCGGTTCTGCCTTGTTTATCTTTTGTGTTAACATCCGTCCCGCTGTCAATCATGCGCTTGACTTCGGCGATATGGCTTTCTTTCGCTGCCTGATGCGAAGACGCCGAATCGCCATCGTCGCCGTTGCCGCAAGCGGCGAGAATCGCGACAAAGAAAATCACGCACAAGGCGCGCAGAAAGTTAATCATTGTTGTTTTTCCCTTTCGTGTTTTGCAGTGCGACAAACCGCCGCCCGCCGGTATTATAAACCCAACCCGCCAAAAATGCCATCCGCCGCAAAATCCAACAAAAAACCAAAGCCCGCTACGCATCTTCATAACCGCTTATTTCGTCATTCCCGCATCCCCGCCATTCCCGCGAAAGCGGGAATCTCTTAAACCATCGCCGCGAATAGCGGCGCGTTATCAAAGCCCTGAAAGGGCGACATGGTCATAGCACGGGGCAACGCCCCGTGAATCGGTATATTAGACAAATAAGCCCTGAAAGGGCGACCGAAAACAATGGCGAATATCAAACGGGCGGGGGTTTGGCTTTGCGGTTTTTGCCGGGCTTTGCCCTGCAAAAGAATGGGAGGCCCTTTCAGGGCTTGATTAATGGGTAATACCGTCACGGGGCGTTGCCCCGTGCTATGAACAGGACGCCC
>JBPCWZ010000003.1:0-7519 GCA_051009015.1 Gammaproteobacteria bacterium
GCAAACAAAAACGCCTTTTCCGGCGGCGAGGGAATCGGCTTTTATGACAAAAGGCGGGCGGCGGGCGGCGCACCATTTTGCTACTTGCGCGGCATCTTCGCACACGGCAAAAGGCAGTGTCGGAATGTCGTTTGCGCGCATCAGGGTTTTGGCGTATATCTTGGAATATTCTATCCGTGCGGCTTTTTGCGAAGGACCAAAAACCGCCAAACCTTCGGCGCGCAAAACATCCGCCGCCCCTTCGGCAAGCGGCGCTTCGGGACCGATGATAACAAGGGCGATATCCCGCTTGCGGCAAAAGGCGGCAAGGGCATAATAATCGCCGCCGTCAATCATTTCCGGCATTGCAAACGCCTCGCAACCGGCGCCGCCCGCAGTCATAAAAACATCGGCAACAAGCGGCGAGCGCATCATCGCAACCGCCAAAGCATGCTCCCGCCCCCCCCCGCCAATTATCAAAACTGCCGAAGTCATCGCCTGCCCCTGCCTTTTCTTTCCTTCCCCAAAAGCAGGCCAACATAAATGACAACAATGACAACAAGAAAAAGCACCAACGCAATAACCGGCAGCGACACGCCGAAATTCGCGCTGAAACTCGATAATAATATCGGTCCCATGTCGGGGGGTGTAAGTGTCATTTGATTTTTCCTCCTTTGGTAATGTTGTTTGGTGTTTTGCGGCGGCTATGTCGGGCTTTGGTTGCCTTTGCACGAGTCGCCGTGCCATTAGTTTAGCATTAACTCCATACCATCGCCGCAAAGCAGCGCATTCTTAAAGCCCTGAAAGGGCGGAATGTTATAGCACAGGGCAACGCCCTGTGAATCGGCGCAACAAATTTATCAAGCCCTGTAAGGGCGGCACACAACAACGGCGGCGATGATGATTCGGCGGGTTTTGCCGGGCTTTGCCCTGCAAAAAAATGGTGTCGCCCTTACAGGGCTATATCTATAATAATGCCTTGTCACGGGGCGTTGCCCCGTGCTATAACATGTCGCCCTTACAGGGCTTTAATATCGTCATTCCCGCTCCCGCCGCCCCCCTCGTCATTGCCGCAAAAGCGGGAATCCATCGGCGAAGGGCGGATATGGCGCGAAAGGGGCGGGTTTTGCCGAAAATGGCATAACTGCCGCAACTCATTATCCGTTAACTCGTCGGCAATTCGCCTTAAAAGAGAAAAGAGGCCCGTAGAGTTCCAATGGAACAATATAAACAGATTCGTGTCCGTAGTGTTGCGCCACTCACGGCGCAAATCATCCAATTCTTCCTTGTCGGAGAGAATTGCCGCCCTACTCCGCCCTACAGGGCTTTGGCTGGGGATGTATATGTTATAGCCGTTGGGGGAGATGGTGTCATAGTATTTAATGGCAAACCTCTCCGCCTTCTGTAGTGCGTCCTTGCTGAATGCCACGCCAATTATGCGCCATTGGATTGACGCTGCGCCGTAATGTCTGATGGCATTGTGGAATTCAGGGCATCCGCCTTTTGCACGGCGATGCTCCAATATCCGCGATGGGTAGTTGGCGTCCTTGCCAATATAAGAAAGACCGCACGGCAATGTACCAGCGTAAACAACTCCACAAAAAGCCCGCCCCGCCGCCACGGTTGCCACCATATCAGGCAGTGGATTGGGTGAAATGTATTTTATGGTGGCAACCATAGCCACAAGTTCTATTAATGCCGGAAATGGCGGTTTTCGGCGAAAACCAAAGCGATGCCGAGTTTGTCCGCCGCTTTTATTATGTCGGCGTCTTTTTTGCTGCCGTGCGGCTGGATGATGGCGGTTATTCCCGCTTTTGCCAACTCTTCCACCGCATCGGGAAATGGAAAAAAGCCGTCCGATGCGGCAACGGCATCTTGCGTTTTGTGTTTTGCCAAACCCGCCTTCCATATCGCTATGCGCGCCGAATCCAAACGGCTCATCTGCCCGGCTCCTATGCCGATGGTCGCGCCGTCTTTGGCGAGGACTATGGCATTGGACTTTACCCGCGCCGCAACACGCCATGCAAATGACAAATCGCGCATTTGTGATTCCGATGGATGCTTGTTTGACACTATCTTTTGCCGCCGCCCGTGCACAACCGCATCCGGCGTTTGCGCCAAAAACAAGTTTCCGGCATTTCGCACTTCAAAGCCCAAACCGCCGCGCCCGTCCGGCGGCAGCAACAAACGCAAGCGGGGGGATTGCGCCAATATGCGCTTTGCCTCCGATGATACCTGCGGGGCGATGACCGCTTCCAAAAACATTCCGGCAAATACTTCGGCGACATCTTCCTCCAAAGTTTGGTTTATGGCGACAACGCCGCCAAAAGCCGATATCCCGTCGCATTGACGGGCGCGGACAAATGCATCTTTTATCGTCTCCGCCACCGCCGCCCCGCACGGGTTGCCGTGCTTCACAATCGCCGCCGCCGGGCGCGAAAACAACTGCGCAGTGCCGCTCGCCGCTTGGGCATCCAGCAAGTTATTATACGAAAGCGGGGGACCTTGCAACTGACCATAACCGCCCGCCGCCCCCGCCGGAAGATAACATGCGGCGCGCTGATGCGGGTTTTCGCCGTATGCCAAATCCATCTGCTTGCGAACATGCAAAAAACTGTCGGACGGAAACAAACTATCGCCGCCGCCGGAAAAATAGTTGGCAATCGCCGCATCCAAATGCGCCACGGCGACAAATGCCTTCGCCGCCAAACGGCGTGCGGTTTGCGCCGGTATGTTGCCTTTGTGCTTTTGCAAATCGCCGATGAATGACGGGTAATCCTGCGGCGATACCAATACCGCCGTATCCGAGTGGTTTTTTGCCGCCGCCCGCGCCATTGCGGGTCCGCCGATGTCTATGTTTTCAATAATGGCGCTTTCGTCCGCGCTTTCGGCGATGGTCTTTTCAAAGGGGTAGAAATTGACAACGACCAAATCTATCTTCGGCACACCGCGCTTTTTCAACTCTTCGCCGTGTTCGGCTGTCGCCAGAATGCCCGCGTGTATGTGCGGATGCAAAGTTTTGACGCGCCCGCCGAGCATGTCGTCAAAGCCGGTTAGTTCTGCTGTGTCTGTCACCCGCGCGCCGCTGTCGCGCAAAAACTTCGCCGTGCCGCCGGTGGAATATAAGTTTGCGCCCGATAATGCCTTTGCCAAATCCGCCAGGCCGGTTTTGTCCGATACGCTAATGAGCGCGTTGCGGATTTTCATCGTTTTGCCGCCGCCGTCTTTGTCGCTTTTGCCGTCTTTGCCGCCGCCGGTTTGTTGTCGTTGCCGTTGCCGTTGCCGGTTTTGCGCGCCAAAGTCGTGCGGCTGATGCCGAGCATCTTTGCCGCTTTGGAGCGGTTGCCGCCGCAGTGACTTATGGCAAAACGAAAAAGTTCCTCTTCCACCGCCGACATTGCCATTTCGTAAAGGCGGCAGGGTTGTTCGCCATCCAGTTGGCGCACATAGTTTCGCAATGCCTTGGAAAAGGCATCGGTCATCGCCGTGTGCATTATTTTGTTATCCGCCGGCTTGTCCATACTATTGGCGTCTTTTTCCGTTGTTATTGTTGCGGCACGGAAAGGCGCAACTCGCCGTCTTGTTGCGATATTCTGCCGGAGAAGGAGGATTTTATCCCGCCGCCTTTTTGCGACAAGTTTAATCTGCCCAGCGCATTCATCCCCAGTAATATCGCATCGCCGTCCATATTCGGCAGGATAGCCCCGCGCAAACCGGTGAGGGAGATATTGCCGATGGTAATGTTTTCAATGGTAGTTTGGCGCACTTGCGCGATGCCGTTGGCGGTATTGACATGCGTGGTATCTCCGGCGACAAGCCCGATATTGTCGGCAACCGCCTGCGGCACCGCTATTTGCGTAGCGCCGGTATCCAGCAAAAATAACACGCGGCTGCCGTTCATCGTCCCTTCGGCATAATAATGCCCGAAGGCATTTGCCCGCAAAATAATCTCGCCATCGCCCTGCCCCGCCAAAACTTCGGCGCTGTTGGGGTTTTGGCGCTCGTCAAGCGCGCCGCCGAAAAAAGCCGTAACAAGCAAAAGCGCCGCCGTCCAGCCAATTGCTATCATCAACCATCCGCCGCGCCGTCTTTGGCTTTTGGCGTCGTCGCCGGTTTTGACGCCGGTGGCGGTCATTGCGTTTTTAGCAGATGCTCGGTGTAATAGCGCATCTCGCGAATGGAATCGCGAGTGTCTTCAAGGGCGCGATGGACATGGGCGTTTTTGAACTGCTCAACCGCCCGGGCGATATCGGGGCGGTAGAGTTGCGCGAATATCTTCAACACGCTGGCGTCAAAATTGCGGTAGTGAAAAAACGCCTCCGCTTCCGGCATGTGCACAGCCATAAAACGCCGGTCCTGGCAAATGCTGTTGCCGCAAATGGGCGATTGGTTCGGCGCCGTGTGTGCGCGCATAAAGGCGAGCACTTTGCGCTCAACATCGCGCACATCCATAATGGAGTTCAGGCATCGCTCGGTCAGCCCCGAGTTGCCGTGTGTGCGGCGGTTCCAATTGTCCATCGCATCCAGCACTTCCTTCGGCTGGCGCACCGCCCATGAGTCGGATTCGGCGATGATGCGAAAGTCGCCATCGGTAATAATGAAAGCGGCTTCCATAATGCGGTCGCGCTCGGGCGAGAGTCCGGTCATTTCCAAATCGCACCAGATAAGGCGGGTCTCGGCGCGCAGGCGGCGCAGGGGCGAAGCGGGTGAAGTGTTGTCGGGAGTTGTCATGGTCGGCTAATTATATGTGATAATTGGCGGCAAAACCAAAAGCGGCGAAAATAATGGCAGTTTTTACTCCGGTGCAAATGTCCGAAATAGCCCCGTGGCTGAAAAGCCGCGGCGTCTGCGCACGGGCAATCTCCGCCATCGGCGAAGGCATAGAAAACACAAACTACCGCATTTGCGCCGATGACGGCGGCGGCGGCGATAACCAAAATGGCGGCGATGACGGCGGCAGCCGCGCTTTTGTCTTTACGCTTTTTGAGTTGTGGGATATCGCGCAAGTGCGCTATTATGCGGCGCTGATGAGTCATTTTGCCGCTTGCGGCTTGCCGGTGCCGGCGCCGGTTTTTGCCCCGTCTTTGTGGAATGACGACAAACCCTGCCTTCTTGTGCCTTTTGTGGAAAGCGGCGGCTGGTGCGAAAACCCGAATGCCGGACAATGCCGCAAAATGGGCGCGATGATAGCGCGGCTGCATCTGGCATCGGCCGGTTTTGACATGCCGATGGCAAACCCGCGCGGCGCGCATTGGCGGCGCGATATTGTGGAAAAACTGCGCCCGGTATTGCCGGGTGCGCAGATGAATCTGGCAAGTGAAGAATTAAACCGCGACGGTGTTTTTGCCGCCGCCCCCCTGCCTTTTGGCG
Source organism: Gammaproteobacteria bacterium (assembly GCA_051009015.1). Classification (GTDB taxonomy): domain Bacteria; phylum Pseudomonadota; class Gammaproteobacteria; order Tethybacterales; family Persebacteraceae; genus JAHRAH01. The sequence goes on from JBPCWZ010000003.1 coordinate 5,350, forward strand.
CGTGTCATTGCGATTTGTTTCGTAATAATGTCTTGTGGCGGGATGATGACATTGTCGCGGTGATAGATTTTTATTTCGGCGGCGGCGATGCCCTGATATTTGACCTTGCCGTTGCCGCCTGCGACTGGTGTTTTGACGGCGAGTGTTTCGACAAAACCAAACTGGACGCGCTTTTTGACGGCTATCTGCACTTGCGGCGGTTTAGTGAATTGGAGCGGGAGTTGCTTGCCGATGCCTTTTGCGTTGCCGCTTTGCGCTTTTGGCTTTCGCGCCTTTATGATTTGCATTTTCCGCGCCGGGCGCGGGTTTTGCACGCACACGACCCGCGCTATTTTGAAAACATACTTCTGGCGGCGCGCAATATGCGCGGACAACTTGCGGCGGCGGCAAAAGCGCGATGACAATACGCTCCGACAAATGGATTAAGAAGATGGCGGCGGCGGGAATGATAACCCCGTTTGCCGACAGGCAGGTGCGCGCCCAAAACTCCCGCGCCGTGCTTTCGTTTGGCGTTTCCAGTTATGGCTATGATGTCCGCTGCGCGCCGGAGTTTCGGGTTTTTACCAATCTCAACAGCACGGTTGTGGACCCGAAAAACTTTGACGACAGTTCTTTCGTGCGCGTTGACGGCGAAAGTTGCGTTATTCCGCCAAACTCTTTTGCCCTGTCGCGCTCTTTGGAATATTTGTCGGTGCCGCGCGATGTGATGGTCGTGTGTTTGGGCAAATCCACTTATGCCAGATGCGGCATTATCGTCAATGTGACGCCGCTGGAGCCGGAATGGTGCGGGCATATCACGCTGGAGTTTTCCAACACCACGCCGCTGCCGGCGAGGATATATGCCAACGAAGGCGTCGCCCAACTGCTGTTTTTTCAGGCGGATGAGGAATGCGAAAGTTCCTACAAAGACCGCGCCGGAAAATATCAGGGGCAGACCGGCATCGTCCCCGCGCGGACATAACAAAAGCCAAAAAAGCCCGCGCCGCAAAAAACAACCGCATCACTGCGGCGGGCTTTTCAACAACAAACAATGCTGCGCTTTCGTCATCTTGCCGCCGTTGTCGGCATAAACGCCATTTTCGGCGGCGCGTATATCGCGGGCAAGACGGGAGTGGATCATTTTCCGCCGTTGTTTTTTGCCGCAATGCGCTTTGGCATTATCGCGCTTTTGCTGTTGCCGTTTTTGCGCTGGAATGCGCTGATGACGGCAAACATAAAAAGCATCGCCGCTTTTTGCCTATTGATGGGCGCGGCATTATACGGGACGATGTATCTGGCTTTGTCGCTTGCCGACGGCATTTCGGTGATATTGATATGCACGCAGTTTTCGGTACCGGCGGCGGCGATGCTGGGAATGTGGTTTTTGGGCGAGCGCCCGCAAAGGCGGACATGGCTCGGCATCTGGCTGGCATTTGCCGGTGTGATGGCGGCGGGTTTTGATTACGCCCTGCTCGGCTATTGGCATGCGACTTTATTGATAATCGTCAGCGCCATATTTTACGCCGCGGCAAATGTCATCTCGCGCGATTTGCGCGGCGTCGCCGGGGTGATAAATCTTAATGGCTGGATGGCGCTGGTTTCGGCGCCGGTAATGCTTGCATTGTCGGCGGCATTGGAAAGCGGGCAGTGGCAAACTTTGCAAAGCGCCGATGCATCGGCGGCATCGGCGCTTTTGTATTCCGCCCTTGCCGTGACGCTCATCGGGCATACCGGAATGTTTGCGCTGTTGCGTTTATATCCGGTTTCGGCTGTCATGCCCTATTATGTTTTGACGCCGCTTTTTGGCATTGTCGGCGGCGTGATAATCTTTGACGAATCCCTGTCGCTGCGCTTTGTGCTTTGCGCCGTTGTTGCGTTGACCGGCGTTTATATTGTCAACCGGACGGCGGGCAAAAAGAAGAAAGGCAAAAAGGGCGCATAATAATACCGCGCCCTTATGCCGCGCCTTTTCGGGGGCGTTTGTGGGTTTTGGTTTGGGTGCGTTTGGGAATGTCGGCGGGGGTTTTGACCGGGCGCAGGGTTTTGTCGTCCTCGGCGCGGAAAACCTTCATATTCAGTTTCAGCGCCTCTTCCACCGCGCCCTTTTTTGCCTTTTGGTATATCAGCACACCCCGCACCTCTTTGCCTTTGGCAAGAAGGTGATAGCGGGAGCGCTTGAACAACTCCATCC
>JBPCWZ010000004.1:0-6028 GCA_051009015.1 Gammaproteobacteria bacterium
AAAGTCCGCCGTCATACTGTGCGCAGGCGCGCCGCCGCCGGGGATTATTTTACCGATGATATTTTGTGCGGTTTTGCCGGGGCGACCGCCGATGCCTTTACGCTGCTGGAACGGTTTGAAAAGCGGCTGGAAGCGCATTACGGGCAGTTGCAGCGCGCCGCCGAAGAACTTGCAAAAGATTGGCGCACCGACAAAGTATTGCGCAGGTTGGAAGCGATGCTCATCATCGCCGACAGAAAAGAAACACTTGTGCTTTCCGGGCTCGGCGATGTCATCGCGCCGGAATACGACATTGCCGCCATCGGCAGCGGCGCGGGATATGCCGAAGCGGCGGCAAGGGCGCTTTTGGCGCATTCGCAAATGCCCGCCGGCGAGTTGGCAACGCGGGCGATGGAAATCGCCGCCGACATTTGCATTTATACCAATCGCAATCTGACACTGGAAGAGATAAAAGATGACGGAAAAAATGACCGAAAAGACGGCTGAGCCGGAAAGCGCAAGCACAAGCAAAGAAAACGAGTTTGACAAGGAAGAGCGCGCGTTTTGGCGGAAGATGACGCCGCGCCGCATTGTCGGGGAACTTGGCAAGTTTATCGTCGGGCAAGATGACGCCAAACGCGCCGTGGCTTTGGCATTGCGCGGCAGATGGCGGCGGTTGCGGGTGGAAGAAGAACTGCGCGATGAAATAGTGCCGAAAAACATTTTGATGATAGGCCCGACCGGCGTGGGCAAGACCGAAATATCGCGAAGGTTGGCGCGGCTGGCTTGCGCGCCTTTTATCAAGGTGGAGGCGACCAAGTTTACCGAAGTCGGCTATGTCGGGCGGGATGTGGATTCCATCATCCGCGATTTGACAGAAGTCGCCGTGGATAATATGCGCGAGGATTTTGGCGAAGAAGTGCGCGAGGAAGCGGAAGCCGCCGCCGAAGAGCGGGTGCTGGATGCATTGTTGCCCGGCAACAGCGCAAGCGGCGACACCCGCGAAAAAATGCGCAAGCAACTTCGCGAAGGGCGGCTGGACGACAAGGAGATAGAAATAGAAACAATCGTTCAGACGCAAGTGGAAATCATGGCGCCGCCCGGAATGGAAGAGATGACGGCGCAGTTCCAAAGCATGATGCAAAATATGGCAAAAGACCGGCGCAAAAAACGCAAAATGCGCGTGGGCTTGGCTTTTGACCAGTGCGTTGAGGAGGAAATCGGCAAGCGCGTGGATATGAATGAAGTCAAGGAAGCCGCCATTGACCGCGTGGAAGAAAGCGGCATTGTCTTTATTGACGAGATGGATAAGATAGCCGATAACGACCAAAGAGGCGGCGACATATCCCGGCACGGCGTGCAGCGCGATTTGCTGCCGCTTGTGGAAGGGACGACGGTTTCCACCCGCTACGGCAATGTGCATACCGACCACATTCTTTTTATCGGCAGCGGGGCTTTTCATTTCAACAGCCCGTCCGATTTGATACCGGAGTTGCAGGGGCGGTTTCCGCTGCGGGTGGAACTTGCGCCTTTGACGGTTGATGATTTTGTCGCCATTTTGACGAAAACGCGGGCGTGTCTGACCAAACAATATCAGGCGCTTTTGGCGACCGAAGGCGTTACGCTGAAATTTACCAATGACGGCGTGCGCGCTGTCGCCGAAAAGGCGTGGCAGATAAACGAAAGCGCCGAAAATATCGGCGCGCGGCGGCTTTATACTTTGATGGAAAGGTTGCTGGAAGATATTTCTTTTGAGGCGGATGCGATGGATGGCGTGACCGTTACCGTTGATGCGGCGATGGTGGAAAGCCGCGTTTCGCCGCTTATCGGCAATCATGACCGGGCGCGTTATGTTTTGTAGCGGTTGCCGGATATCGGTTTTTTGCCAACCGGCGGCTTGTTAACTTGTTGCGATTTGGTATAATGCGGCGGATGACAAGCGGCATTACGACAATACTTGCGGCGGCGGCGAAGTGCTTTGCCCGCGCTCCGGCGGTTGTGCTTGCGCTGGTTTTCGCATTGTCGCCGCCGCCTTTGATATCTTCGGCTTTGGCGCACGAAGCATCCGCCGGCAACGACCACGGCAACATATTCTTCACCGATGTTTTTGTCAAGTTGGCGAAAGAACACAGCGCGCCGGTTGTCAGCGTGCGCGCCGAAAAAGCCGTCCGCCCGCCGGACAAGTTGCCCGGTTTGATTCCGCTGCCGCCCGAGTTGTTTTCGCCGCGCCGCGGACGCCCGCCGGTCGCATCGCAGGGGTCGGGTTTTATTATTGACGATGAGGGTTATATTCTCACAAACGCGCATGTCGTCGCCGATGCCGAAGAGATAATGGTATCGCTCAAAAACGGCGATGAATATGCCGCCGAGATTGTCGGCACCGACAGGCACACCGATATCGCTTTGATAAAGATAGACCCGCGCGGCGAGTTGCCGGTCGTGCGCATTGGCGATTCGGATTCCATTCGCGTCGGCGAGTGGGTTGTCGCCATCGGCTCGCCTTATGGCTTGGACCAAACAGTAACAAAAGGGATTATCAGCGCGCTGGGGCGTCCGTTGCCGAGCGAGCAATATGTGCCTTTTATCCAAACCGATGCCGCCGTCAATCCCGGCAATTCCGGGGGCCCGTTGATGGATTTGGATGGCAATGTTATCGGCATTAATTCACAAATCGTATCGGCATCGGGTTCTTTTGCCGGTATTTCTTTTGCCATTCCCATCGGCGTGGCGATGGATGTGCAGGAGCGTTTGCGCGAGGACGGCGAGATTCGGCGCGGCTTGCTGGGCGTGGTATTTACCAAAGTATCGCAAACTTTCGCCGAAGCGATGGGGCTGGAAAGCCGCGAAGGCGCATTGGTGCAGGAAGTCCTCAAAGACAGCGCGGCGGAAAAAGCCGGCTTGCGTTTTGGCGATATTATTGTGGAGTTGAACGGCAAGCGCGTGGAAGATGCTTATGATTTGCCGTTGTTTATCGGGTCGTTGTCGCCGGATGACCGGGTTACCATCGGCGTTTGGCGCGAGGGCGAAGAGTTATCTTTTGTGGCGGTGCTGGATGCGCTGGACAAGGATACCAAACCGGTGCTGGGCTTGCGGCTGGAAGACATCAACGAAGCCGACAAACGCCGCGCCGATATTGAAGGCGGGGCGAAGATAGTCGGCATCATACATGACGAAGAAACGCCGCGCGATATCATCAAGGATTTGCGGCAGGGCGATATCATCACCGCGGTGGTGGCAAACCAAAAATTTCGCAAAGTCAAAGACAAGGCGCATTGCGCGGGGTTATTGGCGGAAGCGGAAGGAAAGGTCGTCCTCCGCATCTTGCGCGGCGGCAGGCGTTTGATAATCACCATCAAGTTGGATTGACGGCAGGCATTCCGCGGCGGGCGGGTATTGCCAAAGGCATCGCGTTATGTTTCACGGTTCCGGCGGTTTTGGCGGTGGTTTCAGGGGCGGCAATGACCTCGTCACTTTCGTTACTCTCGCTGCCATCGCGGCTATTATTGGCTTTTTTTTTGGCGAAGGGATAGTTAAAGTCCTCATTCTCGCGGGAGTGCTTGCTGCGGGGCGGGTTTCCGGCTTTTTGTCAACTGCCTATTGCCTGAGGGCTGCCATCCTTGTCGCCGCCAGTATGGTGGTTTTTTGGGGCGCCAAAACCGGCGCCCTTATTGCCGCGATTGTCATCGCATCATCGTGGCATTTTTGGAGCGAGAGCACCATGCCGCTGAAATACAAGGCGCGGCGGCGGCAGGAGATATTCTTTGACGCCATCTTTTCGCTGCTGGGATACATTGCAAAAGCGGACGGCGCAGTTTGCGCGCAGGAGATTAATTTTGCCGCCGGATTGATGACAAAAATGCAACTGAATGCGGAGCGCATCGCGCATGCCCGCGAGTTATTCCGGCGCGGCAAAGAAGCGGATTTTGACATTGATGAAACGCTGCGGCAAGTGCAAAAAGAGTGCCGGGGCAGCATTGGAATGTTTATACGCATACTTGCGAATGCCGCCGCCGCTGACGGCGATATCGGCGAAGTGGAATCGCGCATACTGCATTATGTCGGCAATCGTTTGGGGTTGAGCGCGGGCGAAGTGGAGCAGATAGAAGCGGCGGTGCGCGGCGGCGCAAACCGAAGCCAAAGTTATGGCGGTTATGGCGATTATGACAACCGCCCCGCGCCGCGCGCCGATGCGCTGGGCGAATCGTATGAGATATTGGGCGTGCACAGAGATGCGTCAAACATTGATATCAGGCGAAGTTATCGCCGATTGATGAGCCGCCATCATCCGGACAAGTTGGCGGCGAAGGGAATGCCGCCGGAAATGATGCGCGTAGCGACCGAAAGAGCGCAGGAAATCAGCAGCGCATACGAAAGCATTAAGAAAGCGCGCGGGATATAGGCAGTTGTCAATTGACAACTGACAACCGCCCCCTCGTCATTCCCGCGAAAGCGGGAATCTCCCAAACCATCGCCGCGAAAGCGGCGCGTTATAAAAGCCCTGAAAGGGCGGCATGTTCACAGCACGGGGCAACGCCCCGTGAATCGGCATTATGAAACAAATAAGCCCTGAAAGGGCGACCGAAAACAACGGCGGCGATTATGATAATGTCGGCGCGGGTTTTTGCCGGGCTTTGCCCTGCAAAAGAATGGGACGCCCCTTCAGGGCTTTAATACCGTCATTCCCGCCCCCTCGTCATTCCGGCGTACGCCGGAATCTCCGTTTGCCTTTTGGGAGATTCCGGCTTACGCCGGAATGACGGGAAAAAGGGAATGACGGGTAATTTTGATGATGCCGCTATAAGCGGATGCGCAATTCGTATCTGACGGCGTATCCGTCTCCCGCCGCTATGCCGAAACGATGCAGATTATCGCCATTGACATCAAGGGCGAGTATCGCATTGCGGTAGGAATCCACACCGGCAAAAAAGCGCGTTTCGTCGTTTATCGGGCGCAAAATGCCAAAGCGGAATGTATCAAGGAAAACCGCGCCATCTTGTTTTGACGGCAGATGCACATAATCCGTGCGCAGTGCATAACCGCCCATATCATAAGTGAAACCCGCCGCCCTGTCGTTGCCGTTGTGCCGCCCCGAAAAGGCAAAGTTGCTTTCGCCGATGCCGATGCCCCGATGGAAAGTATCCGCCATCGCCGCATGCACAATCCGCCGCATATCCGGGGAATATGACAATTGGCTCGCCTGTGGACAGCGAAATTGACCAAAGTTTGCATCTATGTAAGGGACAAGCCAAGATGCGCCGCAAAGTTGTCCCAATTGCCTAATATCCTGCTCATTTTCAACTGCTATTTGTTCCCCGGATTGTGGCACTGTAAGCAAAGGTATGCCATTCCGAAAGTCAGGGGCAATATTTCCCGTCTCTATCAAATGCCCCTCATTCAATTGGGCAATGCTAATCGCCACATTGGTGAGAGCAATGTTCTGCCTTGTAAGGGAAAGGGTATGCCCAAAAACATATCTGTTTTCGCCGCCGGCGGCAACCGACACAACAACAAACCATGCATTGTTATTATTACCGACAAAACGCATAGCGCCCATTTCCGGCGATTCCAAACTCAACACCACCGGCTCGGGCGTCCCGGGAACGGTCGGCACCGTCACCGTTATCGTCGTCGGCGTAGAAACCGAAGCCGCCGTATTGCCGCCGCCGCTGCTGCCGCAAGCGGTCAGCAAGCCGAAAAAGAAAAGCACCAAAAAGGCGCGGATGGTGTTTGTCATGGTTTTGGTCATTGGTATGCCTTCGTTGTTGTGTTTTGCGGCAAGTTGCCTTTTGGAGTTTCGTCAAAGGAGATTCCCGCTTTCGCGGGAATGACGGGGGTTATTTCGTTATTCCCGCCCATTTCGTCATTTCGGCCCCCTTCTCCCTTCCCGCCCCCCTCTTCATCCCCGCGAAAGCGGGAATCCAACGCCGCCGCACCGGCGGCGGCACTATGCGAGGTGTCGCCCTTACAGGGCTTTAATAGATGTATTGCGCTTTCACAACAGGGCGGCGCGCTTTCGCGCTTGCCCTGTGCTATAACATTTCGCCCTTTC
>JBPCWZ010000005.1:0-3286 GCA_051009015.1 Gammaproteobacteria bacterium
GTTTGCGGAAGTTGTTGCGCCGATGTCTTGTCGGCAAAAGTCAAAGTGCAAAAGCCGCCAACAATTAAGGCAATGACGGCAAAAGCCGTTTTGCCAAAGGTCTCAGCCGTGCGCCGTGCGCCGTGCGATGATAAACGACAAGTTAAACATGCTCAATAGCATCGGCAAGCATTATAATACAAAAAAGCCCGTTTTGCCAAACTCGCCAAAAAAATCCCCCGCCGTGCAAAAAAACCACTATTGCCGCCTTAATGTGTGCGGCTGTATTGAAAGGAGATTCCCGCTTTTGCGGGAATGACGGGTTGGCTTTGGCGGGCATCGTCCGGCGGCAACTTGGCAGTTTGGCGGGGCGGCGGCGGGGTGGGGTATAATGGGCGGTGTTATGGCTGATGATTCGTTTGACATCTTTAATCCGTTTGACTCGCTCAACTTTCCCGCCGAGGATTATGCCGACGGCGTGAAAGAATGGGCTTTTGCCAATCGCTCTTTCTTTCGCGATTTGCGCGAGCCGCTGGATTGGGTTGTCAATAACACCGAAGCGGGGCTGCTCGGCGCGCCGCAAGTGCTTGTTTTGGCGGCGATGGGGCTTATCGCATGGCAGGCGGCCGGCTGGCGGGTCGGGTCGGCTGTTGTTGCGCTTTTGGCTTTGATGGGCGTGCTCGGCGAGCGCACCTGGGAGTTGGGAATGACGACTCTTGCCGTTGTCGTGTCTTCTGTGATTGTCTGCGTTGTTGTCGGCTTTCCGCTCGGCTTGTGGTCGGGCAAGAGCGACAGGGCGCAAACTTTTATGCGCCCGGCGCTGGATACGATGCAAACCATTCCGGCTTTTGTCTATCTTATTCCGGTGGTAATCCTTTTTGGCATCGGCAATGTGCCGGGGGTTATTGTTACTGTCGTCTTTGCAATGCCGCCGCTTATCCGCCTGACGGCGCTGGGCGTGCGGCAGGTTAACCCGCATGTTGTTGAGGCAATGCGCGCCTTTGGCGCAACGCCGCGCCAGATATTGCTGAAAACCGAAATCCCGCTGGCTGTGCCTACTATTATGGCGGGGTTGAATCAAACGCTGTTGCTGTGCCTGTCCATGGTTGTCATTGCGTCTTTGATATCCGTAAAAGGTTTTGGCAACGAAGTGCTGCGCGGGATGGGGCGGCTGGATATGGGCAAAGCCATTGTTGGCGGCGTGGGAATTGTTATAATGGCGGTTGTGCTTGACCGCATTACACAGGGATTGGCGAGAACCGAGCGCGAGCGCGGTTGCCGCCATTGGTATCAGCAGGGGCCCGCCGGGCTTTTGCTGCGCATTACAAACAAAAAAACATCAGGGAGAACAAAACCATGACAAAACACAAAACCATCCTTGCCGCTTGCGCTTTGGCGCTGGCGCTGCCTTCGGCGGCGCAGGAAATGCCCGGCAAAGGCATCACCATCCGCCCGGCGGAAGGCACTAACATTGAAGAGAAGTTTCAGCACCGCATCGTGTATCGGGCGCTGGAAGAACTCGGCTATGCGGTCGCCGAACCTTCCGAAACTTCCTACCAATTGATCCATGTCGCCATCGGCGGCGGCGATGCCGATTTTACCGCCGTGCATTGGGACCCGCTGCATACCGCTTTTTATGACGAATCCGGCGGCGGCGAGCGCATTGCCAAAGTCGGCTCGCTGGTTGAAGGCGCGCTGCAGGGGTATTTGGTCGACAAGAAGAGTTTTGACGCCGGGATTACCAATCTGGGCGATCTGAAAAAACCCGAAGTCGCCAAACACTTTGACGCTACCGGCAACGGCAAAGCCGATCTGGTCGGCTGTCCGCCGGGCTGGGGTTGCGAAAAAGTCATCACCCATCAAGTGGAAGAGTTCGGGCTCGGCGATACCGTGGACCAAAATCAGGGCGAATATGCGGCGATTGTCGGCGATGCCATTGCGCGCTTCAAGTCCGGCGAGCCGATTATCTATTACACCTGGACGCCTTACTGGGTCAGCGGTGTTTTGGTGCCGGGGCGCGATGTGGAATGGATTGAAGTGCCGTATTCCTCCCTGCCGGACGGGCGCACAGCCGATACCACCTATAACGGCAAGCAAGTCGGTTTTGAAGTCAATGCCCTGCGCATTGTCGCCAATAGCGATTTTTTGCGCGATAATCCGGCGGCGGAAAAGTTGTTTGAACTGGCGAGCATTGATATCAACGATGTCTCGGCGCAAAACAACAAAATGCGCGACGGCGAAGACAAAGATGCCGATATCAACCGCCATGTTGACGAGTGGATAGCCAAGAATCGCGCCACTTTTGACGGCTGGATAAAAGCCGCCCGCACCGCCGGTTAATCAATGTCCGGGGTTATGGCGGCGGCGGATAGTTTGATTCCGCCGCCGCCCTTTCCGTCCGACAAGCCGGACGCTTATCGGCGTTTGGACGGCGAGCCGCCTTTTGACGCCGCGCGGCATCTGGCGCTGGAAAAACCGGCGGCGGTGTTGTCGCTTGCCGATATGGGTTATGACGAAGCGGTCGTATCGCGCGCGCCTTCGCCGCTTGGCGTCAGCACGGCGTTTCGCATCTTTTCGGACGAAGGTTTGGCGGTCGTCGGCGCGTTGGCGGCAAAGATGAAAGACAACCGCAACGAAGCATCCGGCACCGGCAAAGACCGGCTGGGCAGTTATGTGCGCGGTGCGGGTTATCGCTCGCGGTTTGTGCGCGATTTTTGCCGTTGTCCGGAGTTGGCGGCGTTTTTGTCGGAACTTACCGGCGCGCCCGTTGCCAGCCATTCGGTGCCGGCGGTCGCTTGCGGGATTAATTATGCCCCCGAAGATATCTCGCGCGCGGTGGATACCTGGCATGTGGATTCGGTTTCGTTTGACATGGTGATATTGCTGACCGACCCGGCGGCTTTTCGCGGCGGCGAGTTTCAATATTTTCGCGGCACCAAAACCGAAGGCGAAAGATTGCTCGGCGGCGGCGGCGAAAGCGGCACGCAAAACGACCTGCCGCCCGAGCGCGTTGATACCATGCGGTTTCCGGCGGCGGGATACGGCTTTTTGCAGCAGGGCAATATGGTTTTTCACCGAGCGCGGCGGCTTTTGGCGCGCGCCGAGCGGACGACAATGATCCCTTCTTTTGTCGTGCTCGGCGGCGGCGACGGCACAAATGTGGCGGCGATGAGCAAGTGGAACGACCCGTGCCTGCCCGCCGAACTGGCGCGGCACGAAGCATGGCTTGCCGAAAACCGCCTTCGTCAATTGATTGAAAGTTTGCCGTTGTCGTCTTCGCCGCTGCGGATAGCCGATGCCCTGGACG
>JBPCWZ010000006.1:0-20466 GCA_051009015.1 Gammaproteobacteria bacterium
CAACAAACGCCGGATAAGCCGCCGCCCGATGTCGTCCTATTGTATCATTATTTTTATGTCCGGCGGGCGCGAGTGGATTCCCGCTGTTGCGGGAATGACGAAAGAGGCGGGAATGACGATGTTAAAGCCCTGTAAGGGCGACACCATCTTTTTGCAGGGCAAAGCCCGGCAAAACCCCGCGCCGCATCATCATCATTCGCCGCCGTTGTTTGTGTGCCGCCCTTACAGGGCTTGATAAATTTGTTGCGCCGATTCACAGGGCGTTGCCCTGTGCTATAACATGTCGCCCTTTCAGGGCTTTAAGAATGCGCCGCTTTGCGGCGAATGGTTTGGGAGATTCCCGCTTTCGCGGGAATGACGGAGAGGTTAAATGTCCAGCAGGTAGCGGCGTTCCCAGGAGGTTACGACATGCTGGTAACTTTGCATCTCGGTGCGCTTGCATGCGGCGTATAGATTGACGAAATGATTGCCGAGGCGCTCGCGCAGCATTTTGGAACTTTGCATTGCCGTCAAAGCCGATTCCAGATTTTGCGGGATGCCGCGCGGCATATCCCATGCGGCGCCCGATACTTCCGGGCGCGCCGGAAGTTTGTTTTTCATTCCGACAAAACCCGCCAGCAATGTCGCCGCTATTGCCAGATAGGGATTGGCATCGGCGCCGCTGATGCGGTTTTCCACCCGCAGCGCCGCGGGGTTTGCGCCGGCATCCGGCACGCGCAAGCCGACGGTGCGATTGTTAACGCCCCAGTGGATATTTGCCACGGGCCATTCAATATTAATGCGCTTGAATGAATTGACATTTGGCAGCAGCATCGCGGCGATGTCCGGCAGGTGCGCTTGCAAGCCGCCGATATAGTGCGAAAACATTTTGGCAAAACCGCCGCGCTCGCCGGAAAACAAATTGCCGCCGCTGCGAGTCCAAATGCTTTGGTGAATGTGCATTGAACTGCCCGGATAGTTTTCCAGAGGTTTCGCCATAAAAGTCGCGCAGATGCCGCGCCTTATCGCCGCCTCGCGCACGCACCGCTTGAACATCAGCATTTGGTCCGCCATTCTCAGCGGCTCGCCGTGCTTGAAGTTTATCTCAAACTGCGCCGCGCCTTCTTCGTGTATGAGCGTGTCCACATCCAAACCCTGCGCTTCGGCAAAGCGGTAGATGTCGTCTATGACATCTTCAAACTCGTTTGCGGCGTCTATGCTGAACGGCTGGCTGGAAAACTCGGGCCTGCCGGTGCGCCCGACCGGGGAGCGCAGGGGGTTGTCCGGGTTGTTGTCGCGCGCCGCCAGATAAAACTCAATCTCCGGCGCGATTTGCGGCTGCCATCCTTCGCGCTGATAAAAGCGCAAAACCCGTTTCAACACGCTGCGCGGCGCATAGCGCAAAAGCGATCCTTTGCCGCTGATGCAGTCGCAGATGATCTGTCCGGTCGGCTCTTTCGCCCATGGCACGACAAAGCAGCCGTTTATGTCCGGGCGCAGTTCCATATCGCCGTCAACTTCGTCGACAAAATCCTCCTGAAAGCCCCATTCGCCGGTGACGGTTTGGGCTATCGCCGATTCGGGCATGCGCACCGCGCCATGCATAAACTTCTCGCGCGGCATTATCTTGCCGCGCGGCACGCCCGACAAATCGGGGATGAATGCCTCCACTTCGGTCGCCCCGATGTCGGCAAGCCATTGGCGCACTTTGTCGCCGCCCGCCGCCGTTTTGATTCCGTTATCCTTGCGCATTTGGTATTTGCCCTGCAATTATGCCAATATTAAGGTTATGACGCAAACCGATGCGGCACCCGCCGCCCAAGACGCCCAAAGCGGCGCAGTCAAATACCGCCTGACCGGCGAAGTGCAAGGCGTTGGCTTTCGCCATCATGTCAAGCAAAACGCCGACAATCTCGGCATCCGCGGCTGGGCGCGCAACGAATGCGACGGCAGTGTGACGGTGCTTTTGCACGGCGAAAATGCCGACAAAATGTATGCGGCGCTCTTGCAGGGCCCGCCCGGTGCCAGTGTCGCTTCGCTGGTGGAGTTGTGCGTTGAGGAAAATGATAACGCCGCCGAAGGTTTTGCCATTTGCTAACCGGCGCCGCCTGTTTTTGGCAACACCACCTTATCCGCATCTTGCACCCCGTTTTGCCGCCGCCAGTCGGATGGCAACTCCAAAGCGTATTTTGCCGCCGCCGTTGAGCAGTGCGGATTTGTCGTGTGCGGTATCATTTGCGCGGCGTTGATGATATTGCCGCCCGCATCCAAAAAAAGCGCTTCCAATGATATGTATGTGTTTTGCATCCACAAACAGATTTCCTGCGGGGCGTCATAAACAAAAAGCATCCCGCCGCTTATGGTTTGCCGCGCCGACAAACCTTTCTTTCGCGCCGCATTATCGGCGGCGACCTCCACGGCGATGGTTTTGCCGCCGATGACAACTTCGGGGGTTTGGTTTGCCGCCGGAGAATTCTTTGTCAAAACAGCCGCGGCAACAACAAGCGCGGCGGCTGCGGCAAATATGACAAATGCGGCGATGGCGGTGTTATTTTTTGCCGGCACGGGGGGCAAACTCAAAGGAAAACCTGCCATCCTTCGCCGACAAATCCATCGCCAGCCGCGCCTTGAAAGCCCTGCCGGTTCTTTTGGAAACAAACCCGTCCAGATAGTCAGTCGCGCCGTCGCGCAGTAGTTTTTCCATCTGCACCGGAAGTAACTCCTGCTTCAAAATGCGCCGGTAGATGGAAAAATCGCAATCGCCGCCGCCGCCGCAGACATAGCGGCTGCCGGTGTCGCGGACTTTTGCGCCGCATTTGGGGCAATCGCCGACTTCGGGGTTTTGCGCCATCTCTTCCGGCGTTTGCTCTTTGCGCCCGCTGTTGTCAAAGACAAAGTTAATCTTGTAGTTGCCGTCGTCGCCCTTTTCCAGTTTCACGCGGGCGGAGAACTCGTGCCCGGTTTTCTTGCTGCGAAAGCCGCTTATCTCATCCGGCAACTCGCGTTTGGCGAGCAGTTGCGACATTTCATCCGGCGACCATTCGCGCCCGGCAAGAGTCCGCCAGACAAAAAACCCGCACGCCTTGTCAATGCACGAAAAGCGGCTGTGGCTTTCGCGCACGGCTTTGCCGCAGGCGGGGCACGGCGATGCCAAATCGCTGTAATCGCCCGGTGTTTCTTCAACATCGCCGTATTGTTTGGCGGCATTGACAATGCCGCCAACCGCCTTGTGTATTTCGTCCATAAAATCTTCCCTTTTTCTTTCGGCGCGCTCTATTTGGCGCAGTTTGTATTCCCACTCGCCGGTCATCGCCGGAAGTGTCAGTGATTCAATTTTCAGCGCATGCAGCAATCGCATCAGTTTGTGCGCCTTTTCGCTCGGCAGCAAATCGCGCTTGTCGCGAAAGAGATATTCCTTGCGCAGCAGTTCTTCTATGATGGCGGCGCGCGTTGCCGGCGTGCCCAGCCCGCGCTCTTTCATCGCCTCGCGCAACTCTTCGTCATCAACAAGTTTTCCCGCGCCTTCCATCGCCGACAACAATGTCGCTTCGGTGTATCTCGGCGGCGGCGTTGTTTGTTTTTGCTCGCTGTCAATGCTCTGAACCGCAACTGTCTCGCCTTTTTGCACCGGCGTTATCAAAGCGTCTTTTGCCGCGCCGGCAACTTCGCGCCAGCCCGCTTCCAGCAAAACGCGCCCGCGTGTTTCAAAACGATGACCGGCGATGGTTGTCGCCCTTTCGGTTATCTCAAACTTCGCCATCGGATACCACACCGCCAAAAAACGGCGCAATATCAGGTTGTACACTTTGGTTTCAATCTCTTTCCACGAAGGTTTCGGCGCGGCGCCGGTCGGGATGATGGCGAAGTGATCCGACACTTTGGCATTGTTGTAAATGCGCTTGTTGCCGCCCCTCGCCCATTGTTCTTTGGCAATGCGGGCGGCAAACTTCGCCATGTCATCGCCGCCTTTGGCAATATCGCCCAGCGTTTTGGCGACAACCGGCGGGTAATCTTCCGGCAAATATTTGGAATCGGTGCGCGGATAGGTTATCGCCTTGTGGCGCTCATAAAGCGCTTGTGCCGCCGCCAAAGTCGCCCGTGCCGGAAGGCCGTGGCGCGCATTTGCCTCCCTTTGCAAGGTTGTCAAATCGTAAAGCGGCGGCGGCATTTCGTTTTTGGGTTTTTTCTTCTCTTCAACTTCGCCGCTTTTGCCCCGGCATTCGGCGCAAACTTTTTTGGCATGCGCCTTGTCAAAAATCCGCTCGGGTTTCTTTTCGGCTTTGTCCGCTTTGGGCTGCACATAAACCCCTTCATACTCGCCCGCCTGTGCCGCAAAGCGCGCCCGCACTTCCCAATAATCGCGCACGATGAATTGCCGGCGCTCTTTTTCGCGCTCCACTATCATCGCCAAAGTCGGCGTTTGCACGCGCCCGACCGGCGTCAGAAAAAACCCGCCGCCAGTGGAATGCAAAGCGGTTATCGCCCTTGTTGCATTGATGCCGACCAGCCAGTCCGCCTCTTCGCGGCTTAATGCCGCCGCCTGCAAAGCGGGGAGATTCAAAGCCCCGCCCGCATCGTCGCTTGATTGCAGATTCTCAAATCCCTCGCGAATCGCCGAAGTCGTCATGGAACTCAGCCACAGGCGCAAAACCGGTTTTTTGGCACCGATATAACGCGCTATCTTATGAAAAATCAATTCCCCTTCGCGCCCGGCATCGCAAGCATTCACCACCTTGATGACATCGCGCCGCTTGTAAAGCCGCGCCAGCACTTTCAGACGGTCGGCGCTTTTGGTTATCGGCGTCAGGTCAAAATAATCCGGCAGCACCGGCAGTTTTGCCAATGTCCATTTGCCGCGCTTGACATCCCACTGCTCCGGCGCAGCGATTTCCAGCAAATGCCCGACGGCGGAACTGACGACATACTTGTCGCTCTCAAAAAAGTCCTTGTTCTTTCTCGGCGCACCGAGCACGCGGGCGATATCCGCCGCGACCGAAGGTTTCTCGGCGATGACAAGCGTCTTAGACATCCAGATTGGCGACATATTTGGCGTTTTCGCCGATAAACTTCTTGCGCGGGGCGACAACATCGCCCATCAGCATGGAAAAAACCCGGTCGGCTTCTTCGGCATCCTCCAACTGCACCCGCACCAGCCGCCGCTTGTCCGGGTCCATTGTCGTCGTCCATAACTGGTCCGGATTCATCTCGCCCAAACCCTTAAACCTTTGCACGCCAACTTCGGCGCGCGCCTGTTCCTGCAGCCATTCCATCGCCTCGGCAAAACCGCCCACATGCTTTTCGGTGCTTTTTTTATCTCCGGCGCGGCGGACAACCGCCGGGCGGGCAAAAACCGCCGACAACGCATTCGCCGCCGCCAGCAAAATGTCATAATCGGCGCTGTCCAAAAACCGCGCGCTGATATGAAACTCGGCGGCATTCGCCAAACCCTGCGCCAAACCTTTGCGCTCGCCGCGCAAAAAACGCACACCCCGCTCTTCGTCCAAACCGGCGGCAATCGGCGGCGGCGGATTCTTGTCGCCGCGCAGTTTGGCAAGCATTGCCATCGCCGCCGACAACTTGTCCGCGCTTTCTTTGGCATCGCTCTCGCCGTCCAAATTAAGAGAGTCCGGAATAAGCAACATCGCCGTCAAAGCCGATTCGTCCATCGCCCGGGCGTAGTTGTCTATGACGCGCTTTGCCTTCCACCACGATGCGGCGTATTTGGCGAGCGCTTTGCCGCCGTCATCGGCTTCGCCGCTTTCGGCATGATAAGTGGCGCCGTCCAAAGCGGCGCCGTCCATATATTGCGTCATCTCCCTGTCGTCCAGCAAAAACCTTTCTTTCTTCTTGCGCCGCACTTTGTAAAGCGGCGGCTGGGCAAGATAAATGCATCCCTCTTCCAGCAGCGGGCGCATGCGGCGGAAGAAAAAAGTCAAAAGCAAAGTGCTAATGTGCGCGCCGTCAACATCGGCATCGGTCATAATAATAACCCGCCGGTAGCGCACCTTGTCCATTTGTATTTCGCCGCTTTCGTCGCCCATTCCGCCGATGCCGGTGCACAATGTGATTATCTCCTGAGATGCCAATGCCTTGACGGGGTTGGCTTTTTCCACATTGAGAATCTTGCCGCGCAATGGCAATATCGCCTGAAAAGCGCGGTCGCGCCCCTGCTTTGCCGAACCTCCGGCAGAATCGCCCTCAACCAAAAATAACTCGCTTTTGTGCGGGTCGCGCTCCTGACAATCGGCAAGTTTGCCCGGCAAACCGGCCGATTCAAAAGCGCTTTTGCGCCGCGTCATCTCGCGCGCTTTTCGCGCCGCCTCCCGCGCCTGCGCGGCGGACAATACTTTGCCGGTAATGGCTTTGGCGTCTTTGGGGTTTTCCTGCAAAAACACCGCCAGTTGTTCGGCGATAATATCTTCCACAACCGGGCGCACTTCGGACGACACCAGTTTATCTTTGGTTTGCGATGAAAACTTCGGATCCGGCGCTTTCAGCGACAACACGCAAACCAAACCCTCGCGCATATCCTCGCCGCCCGCTTCGGCTTTCGCCCGCTTGCCTTCGCCGCTTTGGTCTATGTGCGATTTTAATGTCCGCGTGATGGCGGATCTTAAGCCGGTCAGATGGCTGCCGCCGTCCCGCTGCGGAATGTTATTGGTATAGCAAATGACCGATTCCTGATAGCCGTCATTCCACTGCAAAGCGGCGTCAACGACAATATCGCCGCGCTTGCCGGCGCAGTTAATAATCTTTTTTTGGATGCTCGTGCGCGCGGCGCTGAGATATTCCACATACGACCTTACGCCGCCGTCAAAACAAAACGCCTCGCTCTTGCCGGTTTTTTCGTCTTTCAAATTTAACTTAAGCCCGGAGTTCAAAAAAGCCAACTCGCGCAGGCGGCGGGCGATAATGTCCCAATGATAGGAAATGTCGTCGCCGAATATCTGCTTGTCGGCGAGAAAATACACTTCGGTGCCGGTTTTGTCCGGCGCGGGGCTTGCTTTCAAAGGTTCGGTCAGCGCGCCGCGGGCGAAGGCAAGCCGGTGCATTTTGCCGCCGCGCCAAACCGTCAGGCGCAACTTCTCCGAAAGCGCATTGACAACCGAAACACCGACGCCATGCAAACCGCCCGATACTTTATACGCGCTGTTTTCAAACTTGCCGCCGGCGTGCAATTCGGTCATCACAACTTCCGCCGTCGGGCGTTTTTCGGTCGGATGCATATCCACCGGAATGCCGCGCCCGTTGTCGGCGACCGACACCGCATTGTCGCCATGGACGATAACATCAACTTCGGTGCAAAAACCCGCCAGCGCTTCATCAACGGCGTTATCCACAACTTCAAATATCATGTGATGCAAGCCGGAGCCGTCTCCGGTGTCGCCGATGTACATGCCGGGGCGCTTTCGCACCGCCGACAGCCCTTTGAGGACTTTTATCTGCGAGGAATCATAACTCGCCGCGGCTTTCGCCGCGGAAGCGGCCTGGGCATTCACAGCCGCACCGGCATGACAATGTATTTGAAAGACCGCTCGGCCGCCGCCGGCTTGAAAAGCACGCTGTCGGACGGGTTCAGAAAACTCATCTCCATCACATCATCTTCGGTCGCCGAAAGCATGTCCTTGAGAAAACTGCCGTTGAAGCCGATCTGCGCATCCTCGCCGTCATAACTGACGGGGAAAACATCCTTCGCCGTGTCGTTGTCCTTGTTTTCCGATTTCAGTTCTATGCCGCCCTTGCGAATGTCAAAAAGCAGCGTCGTGCCGCTTTCGCATATCGCCATCACGCGGTTGATGGTTTCCAAAAACGGGCGGCGTTCCACCGTCAGTTTTTTGTCGTTGTTGCGGGGGACGACCGAACGGTAATCGGGATAACTTTCGTCAATAAGATTGGAAGTCAGCGTAAAGGACAGTGCCGAAAACTTCGCCGATGACGCGGCGACTTCAATGTCAACATCTTCGTCAACATCCAGGTTGCGCGCCAACTCCTGCACGCTCTTGCGCGGCAAAATAAACTGCCGCGCGCTTTCGTCGTCCTTGCCTTTTTTCGGCGCGGTTATCTCGCCTTCCGCCGCGACTTCTTCTATCGCCATCCGGTGCCCGTCGGTCGCGACAAGAGTAATGCCTTTTTCTTCCACTTCCAGCAAAACGCCGTTAAGACAAATGCGGTGCGATTGCATTGCCGATGCATACTGCACCCGCTTCAACACCGAAAGCAACTCGCGCGCCGGGATTTTCTTTTTCGCCCGCACGGCGCCAAACTTGCCCATCATCGGAAAATCATCCACCGACAGAGACGCCAGACGAAACGACGAATCCTTGGATGCCAAAACCGCCCGCGATTTGCCTTTTTCCCAGGTAATGTTAACCATCTCCTCGGCCGGCAACTGCCGCAGGATCTCTCCGAGTTTTTGCGCCGGCAGGGTCATCTTAAACGGATGCTCGTGCTCCACTTCGCAAAAAGCGGTGACCTGCATATCCTGATTGACCGCCGTCAGGCGCGCCTGCCCTTCTTTGACTTCCAAAAGGACGCTGCGCATTATCTCAATGACGGCGCTGTTTTGCGCCGTACCGGCGACCTTCTGGAGGCAGTGCGCCAGATTGCCGGCGGTGCTGCTGAGTTTCATGACCGCCTTGCGGGTGGTTTTGGTTTTATCATTCATTGTTTTAATTTATTTGAGTGATGGTGGTGTTGACGCGGCTGCCGATAGCGCCGCAATGGCGCCCGAAAGCCAAAAAAAACAACCCTTTGGGCTGTGCGGTATCCTGTGCATAACCGCGGCAAAAAGCGGCATAACCGGTATAAAAGCCGGTGCAAATCATCCGCCCGCGCGCGCTTGCCCGGAGTTTTTGCCGATGACGGCGCGACTTTCGCGCAGTTATCCGCATGGTTGCGGACGGGTTATTGACAACTTGGATTGGCATTACTGAGATTTTACCAGCATTTCCAGCGTTTGCACATCTTCGCGCACTTGCGCATCGGAAGTTATCTTTTCTTCAATGACCCGGCAGGCATGAATGACGGTAGCATGATTCCTGCCGCCAAACTGCGCGCCTATCTCGGGCAAACTCATCGTTGTCGTTTGCCGCGCCAGATACATGGCGATTTGGCGCGGGCGGACAACCGACCCCAGCCGCCGTTTACCGGTAAGATCGGTGCGGCGCAAATGAAAATATTCCGCGACTTTGGTTTGAATGTCGGCGATGCCGATGGTTTGGGCGGGACCAAGCAAATCGGAAAGCGCCTGATGACAAATGGCGAGTGATGGTTCCTTGCCCAGAAAATTCGCCGCCGCCAACACGCGCTTGAATGCGCCTTCCAACTCGCGGACGCTTGATTTGACGCGGTCGGCGATGAAGCGGGCGACTTTGTCGTCCAGTTTGACGGCGGCGGCGGCGGATTTTTTGTGAAGGATGTTAATGCGCAGTTCCAGTTCCGGCGGGCGGATGGCGATGGGCAATCCGCCGGCAAAGCGCGAAGTCAAACGCGGCGGCAAACCGCGAATGCGCGCCGGAGCGGCATCGGAAGTAATGACAATCATCCGCCCGCTGTCGGAGCAGCGGTTGCACACAAAGAAAAACTCCTCCTGCGTGCGCGTTTTGTCGCCGCCGATATATTGAATGTCATCGACAATCAAAAGGTCAAGAAGGTCGTAGGAGTTGCGGAATTTGTCGTGCGCCTTGTGGCGGCAGGCGTTTATCACTTCGTTGATGAAATCGCGCGAGTTGATATAGCGAACGCGCCGCCGGGGGAACAACTTGCGGTAGCGGTTGCCGATAGCCTGCACCAGATGGGTTTTGCCAAGTCCGGTGCTGCCATGCAGGACAAAAGGGTTGCAATTATCAACATCGCCGGCGGCTATCTTGCGCGCTACCGCCAGGGCGATTTCGTTGGCATGCCCGGGCACGAAGTTGTCAAAAGTAAAATCGGGGCGCAAGCCGGTTTGCCGGTCAAACGATTGACGGCCGGCGGCGGGTTTGACGAGTGCCGCCGGGCTTGTGATGGTTTTTGCCGTTTGGGCTTTGAGGCAATAGCGCACCGGCCGGGCGGCGGGAAACTGCTCGTGCAGCCATGCGTTCAGATGCCCGCCGAGGTTGTCGGCAAGCCATCGCTGGGTTGCTTCGTTGGGGGCGTTGATGCGCATCGTGCCATCTTCGCCCGCGTCAATCGCCAAAGGGGCGATGAAGGCGTCAAAGATATCCTTGCCGAAAAGCCCGTGAAAGCGCCCGAGGCAACCCTGCCAGAAGTTTTGCATTTCGCTTTCGGTCATTGGTCTTCTTCGGTGATGATAATGTCGGCGCGGCGGTCGTGCGGCATTTCGGGGATTTGATTGACCATCTGGCAGCCAAAAACCGCGGCACAAACGACAACTTCCGGACGGTCAGCCGCCGCCGATAGTAATGTATCATAAAAACCGCCGCCATAGCCCAGCCGTCTTTTTTGGTTGTCGGCGGCAAGTGCCGGTATCAGCCAAAAGTCCAACTCGGCGGGTTTCGCAAGCGGCGCATCGGCGGGCGGTTCCATAATCCCGCGCGGCCCGGCAATCAAACTAGCATAATCATCAACCCAATGCAGCGACATTTCGCGGCGGGCAAAACTGCCAATGCGCGGCAGGGCGAGTTTTTTTTTGCCGTTGTCAAACAGCGGGCGAATGTCAACTTCTTCGGCGGTCGGCGAAAAAGCCAGCACCGAAGAAGCATTGACAAAAGCCGGCAGCGCGCGGATCTTGTCGCGGATGCGCGCCGAAGCCCGGGCGCGAAAGGCTGACCCCAGTTGTTGCCGCTGCCGCAGGATGCGGCGGCGCAGGGTTGTTTTGGTCTCAGAACAAACCGCTAATGTTGCCGTCATCGTCAATGTCTATATCGGCCGCCGCCGGATGCTTGGGCAGTCCCGGCATTGTCATAATATCACCGCCGAGCCCGACGACAAACTCGGCGCCGGTACAAAGGCGCGCGTCAGTCAACTCAAAAAGATGCCCGTCAGCCGGCAAGCCGCGCATTGCCGGGTCGCTGCCGAAGGCATACTGGGTTTTGGCGATGCATACCGGCAAATGCCCCCATTGCTGCTGCCATTTGGCGAGTTTTGCCGCCGTTTTGGCATTGGCGCGGACTTCTCCGGCGCCATATATTTTCTTGCCGACAGCGCAAAACTTCTCCATCAATCCGAGATTGTCGTCATAAACCGCCGCCTCTCTGGCATCGCCCGAATCGGCAAGCGCCGCGGCTTTTTCGGCAAGTTCCAGCGCGCCTTCGCCGCCTTTCGCCCAGTGCCGGCAAAGCGCCATGTCGGTTTTTTCGCCGGCGCACAACGCGCGCAAAAGCGCGATTTCCTCGTCGGTATCGGCGGCGAAATGATTGAGCGCAACGACAACCGGCAAGCCGTAATGCTCGCGGATGTTGCGAATATGGCGGGCGGCATTGGCAAAGCCTTTTTTGAGCGCTTGCGGGTTTTTGTCGTTCAGTTGTTCTTTGGCTGCGCCGCCGTGATATTTCAGCGCCCGCAAAGTCGCCACCAAAACGGCGGCATCGGCGCGCAAGCCGCTCTTGCGGCATTTGATATCAACAAACTTTTCCGCCCCCAAATCCGCGCCAAAGCCCGCTTCGGTAACGGCATAATCGGCATGCTGCAGCGCGCTGCGGGTTGCCAAAACCGAATTGCATCCGTGAGCGATATTGGCAAAAGGACCGCCATGCAAAAAAGCCGGATTATTCTCAAGCGTCTGCGCCAAATTCGGGCGGATGGCATCTTTCAACAGCGCCGCCATAGCCCCGGCAACGCCGATATCCCCGGCAGTCACCGCCCGCAAATCGGTCGTTTCGCCGATGGTAATGCGGCGAATGCGCCGTTTGAGGTCGGCAAGCGATTCGGACAAGCACAAAATAGCCATCACTTCGGAAGCGACAACAATATCAAAGCCGTCGCCGCGCGAAAACCCGTTGCCGGGCCCGCCCAAACCGGCGACAATCTGCCGCAGGGCGCGGTCATTCATATCCACAACCCGCCGCCATTGAATGCGCCGGCTGTCTATTTGCAGGGCATTGCCATGATGCAGATGGTTGTCAATGGCGGCGGACAAAAGATTATGCGCCAGCGATATCGCCGAAAAATCACCGGTAAAGTGCAGGTTGATATCTTCCATCGGGATGACTTGCGCATAACCGCCGCCCGCCGCCCCGCCTTTCATGCCAAAAACCGGCCCCAGCGAAGGTTCGCGCAGTGCCACGGCGGCTTTTTTGCCGATGCGGCAGAGGGCATCGGTCAGCCCGACCGAAGTTGTGGTTTTGCCTTCGCCGGCGGGTGTCGGCGTAATGGCGGTTACCAGTATCAGTTTGCCGCGCTTGTTGTTTTTGGCATCGGGCATTGGCAGTTTTGCCTTGTGCAGCCCGTGCGGGATGATGTCGCCAATGCCGAGCGCATCGGCGATATCATTGATGGGGCGGATGTTTGCCCGCCGCACGATATCAATATCCGAAAGCATAGCGGCGTATTCTAATGCATACCCGCCATTAAAATACCGGTTAGATGCAAGATTTGTCTTTTTGGCGCGGCAGGCGCGTGGCGGTAGCATTGTCCGGCGGCGTGGATTCGGCGGTCGCGTTGTTGTTGTTATTGCGCGCGGGCGCAAAAGCCGAGGCGGTTTTTATGAGCAACTGGCGGCTGCCCGAAGAGGCGCCGGACGACAACTGCCCCGAAAGCGCCGATGTTGTCGCGGCGGCGGCGGCGGCGGATGTCTTAAAAGCGCCTTTGGCGGTTTGGCGTTTTGCCGACCAATACCGGCGGGAGGTTTTTGCGCCGTTTGTCGCCGAACTGCAAAAAGGCAACACGCCAAACCCCGATATTTTTTGCAACAGCCGCATCAAGTTTCGCGCCTTTTGCGACCGCGCCCGCGCCGAAGGTTATGAAGCGGCGGCGACCGGACATTACGCCGCGATAATGCCAAATGGCGGCGGCGGGCTGCGCTTGTGCAAGGGCGAAGATTCGGCAAAAGACCAAAGTTATTTTCTGCACCGCCTGACGCAGGAGCAGTTATCTTATGCGCTTTTCCCGCTGGCGCGCCTGCACAAAGCCGAAGTGCGCGCTTTGGCGCGGGCGGAAGGTTTAGCCAATTGGTCGCGAAAAGACAGCACCGGAATATGTTTCATCGGCAGCCGCAACTTCAACACATTCATCCGCGCCCACATAGAAGACAACCCCGGCGACATTTGCACGCCGGACGGCAAGCGCATCGGCAAACATCGCGGCTTGCACTTTCACACCATCGGGCAGCGCAAAGGCATCGGCATCGGCGGCGGCGGCGGCGCATTGTTTGTTTATGACAAGAATGCGGCAAACAACACCCTGCAAGTTTCCGCCGACGAGCGTCTTTTATATCGCGACAAAGTGCATTTGATAGATACCCATTGGATAGGCGAAATGCCAAAAGCCAATTGGGTTTATACCGCCCGCCTGCGTCATGGTCAGCAACCGGCGACATGCATCCTCGCCGAAGTATCGCCAAAAACAACAACCATAAACTTCGCAACCCCCCAGCGCGCCCCATGCCCGGGACAAAGCGCGGTAATCTATGACGGCAACACCTGCCTCGGCGGCGGCATTATAACAATATAGCCCTGTAAGGGCGGCGCAAAAATGGCGGCGGCGGGAATGGTGTCGCCCTTACAGGGCTTGATATATTGGTAATGCCGAGTCACGGGGCGTTGCCCCGTGCTATAACACGCCGCCCTTACAGGGCTTTAATGTCGCGCCCTATCGGGCGCGTTTATTATCCTTTCAGCCATCCTGCGATATCGGCGGCAAAATAAGTCAGCACCGCCCGCGCTCCGGCGCGCTTGAACGACAGCATTGTTTCCATCACTATCGGGCGCAAAACATCGTCATCGCCGCCGCCGAGGGAGTGCAGCATTGCATACTCCCCCGATACCTGATACGCCAAAACCGGCTTGTCAAAAGCATCCGCCGCCTCGCGCACAATGTCCAAATAGGGCATTGCAGGTTTGACCATTAACATATCCGCGCCTTCATCCAAATCCAGCCGCATTTCCAACAATGCTTCGCGGCGGTTTGCCGGATGCATCTGATAATCGCGCTTGTCCTTGCCGCCGAGCGCGCCGCCCGAACCGAGTGCGGCGCGAAAAGGCGCGTAAAACGCCGATGCATATTTGGCGGCATAAGACAAAATCTTGGCATCCGTCAAACCCGCATTTTCCAACGCGGCGCGGATGGCAAAAACCCGCCCGTCCATCATATCCGAAGGGGCGACAATATCCGCTCCCGCTTGTGCAAGCATTACCGCCTGCCGCGCCAAAACCGCAACACTGCGGTCGTTTTCCACCCGCCCGCCGGAACCCAAAACGCCGTCATGCCCGTGGCTTGTGTATGGATCCAGCGCAACATCGGCGATGGTGCCAAGTTGCGGAAAGCGCTCTTTGATGCCGCCAAGGGCGCGCGGTATCAATCCTTGCGGATTTAGCGCTCCGGTGCCATCGTCATCCTTATCCGCCGTTTCAACAACCGGAAAAACGGCAACGGCGGGAATGCCCAGCCGCAGCGCCTTTTCGCAAGCGCGCCATAACCCGTCCATGGACAACCGGCAAATGCCGGGCATGGAAGGCGCGGGGGTGTCTTGTTTTTCGTTATGGACAAAAAGCGGCTGGACGAGGTCATCCGGCGACAAGCGCGATTCGGCGACAAGGCGGCGGATAAAATCATCACTGCGCAACCTGCGCATTCTGGTGTGCGGATATTTCATCATCGTATTATCGTTATGTTGTTGTTATGGAAGTCAATGTTTCGGCGATGGCGCTTTCTTCGGCATCGGTCAAAAAAGCATCGCCGATGGCGCGCATGAGTATAACGCGGTGTTTGCCGCCGAGCCGTTTTTTGTCCGTCAGCATCGCCGTCAATAGTTTTTGCCTGTCAACCTTGACGCCGCCGACCGGCAAATCCAAACGATGCAATAACGCACGCACCCGCAAAACATCGCCATCGTCAAAACCGGCAATCAGTTGCGACAACCGTGCCGCCGCAACCAAACCGATGGCGACCGCCTCGCCATGCAGCCATTCGCCATAACCGGCGCAGTTTTCTATGGCATGGGCGAAAGTATGCCCCAGATTCAACAACGCCCGCCGTCCGGTTTTTTCGTGCGGGTCTGCCGCGACAATATCCGCTTTCATTCGCGCGCATTTGCCGACGATTTGCGCCGTCAGTTGTTCGTCCCGCTTGCCAATGGCATCGGCATTATCGGACAACATATCAAAAAACGCCGCATCGCCGAGCATTCCGTATTTGACAACTTCCGCCAAACCGGCGCGATATTCGCGCTTTGGCAAAGTGCCGAGTAGTGCAGTATCGCAAAGCACCGCCGCCGGTTGATGAAAAGCGCCGATGAGATTTTTGCCGTCTTTGTGATTGACGCCCGTTTTTCCGCCGATGGCGGCATCCACTTGCGCCAGCAAAGTGGTCGGCAATTGCACAACCGGCACGCCGCGCAAATACACCGCAGCGGCAAAACCGGCAATATCGCCGACAACGCCGCCGCCCAAAGCCGCAAGCCAGCCATCGCGCCCGATGTTGGCGGCGATGAGTTGGTCAAGCACCGCATTGAGCGTTTGCATGTTTTTGTATTCTTCACCGGCGGGGATGATAATGCTCGCCGTATGCCTGTCGCCGAGTGCGGCAAGTGCGGTTTTGCCGTGCAAGTCAAAAACCGCATGGTCGGAAAGCAAAACTGCGCCGCCTTCGCCGGGGGCGTATTCGCCTATCGCCGACAATATTCCGGCACCGGCGCGAAAAGGATAAGCGCCCGGGTTGATATCAAACGCTATCATGGCCGAAAAGATGCGGCGGATAAAAGCGCCCGCATAATGCACATCGCCGTATCATTTTCGTTATGACGGGGGGAAATATCAACAATGCAATGCGCCGCCCGTTCATAAAGGGCTTTGCGTTCGGCAAATAGTTTTGTCAAAACACCGCGCACCGATTTTATATCGCCGCTACCGGCAAGCAGCGGGCGGCTTGCGCCATTATCCGCCAATGCCCGTTTTGCCAAAAGCGAAAGCGGCGCGCGCAAATAACAAACGGCATTTTTGCCATCGGCGCGCATTCGGCAAATGTTATCCGCAGTGCAAACAATGCCGCCACCGGTCGCAATTACCTGCCCGCCTTTTTTCAGCACACGGCGCAACTCGCGGCTTTCCAATTGACGAAATGCCTGTTCGCCGCCATTGGCAAAAATGACGGCGATTGATTTGCCGCTGTTTGCGCTTATGTTGGCGTCAATATCAACAAAAGGGCGGCGCAGCATTTTGGCAAGCGCCTTTCCCGCCGCGCTCTTGCCGCTGCACATCATTCCGACCAGAATAATATTATTGCCGGGCATTGTCAAGGTTGCAAAAGCGCGCTTTTCCAGCCGCTCCCGCCGTCTTTGTCGCGCCAAAAAGCCAACCGCTGATGCAGCCGCCCGCCGCCTTCCAGCCAAAACTCCATTCGTATCGGGCGCAAACAAAAGCCGCTCCAATGCGGCGGCAGGGGCGGAAGTTTGCCGCGGTATTTGGCATCCAGCGTTTTGACGGCGGCGGCAAGTTCGGCATAATCCGGAATCGGTTGTGATTGACGACTCGCCCATGCGCCGATTTGGCTTTGGCGCGGGCGGGTGCGAAAGTACTTCGCCACCCGCGCCCGCGGCAACTCACGGGTTTCGCCTTCCGCCAAAACCTGCCGCCCCAGCGGTTTCCAATAAAACGCCAGCGCCGCTTTGGCGCATTCGCGCAGCGCCAAACCCTTGCGGCTTTCGCGGTTGGTAAAAAACACAAAGCCGCCGGCGCCGTGTTCTTTCACCAATATCGTGCGCGCTTGCGGCATTCCGTCGCCGCCGATGGTCGCCAGCGTTGCGGCATTGGGGTTTGTCGGCTCGGCGCGTTCGGCATCCGCCAGCCACTTGCCAAAAAGCGCCATCGGATTGTCCCGCCGCATGGTTGCCAAATTTAATTGCGCCCGAAAATCCGGCATAGTGCAAATATTACCAAATAATACTATAAAATAACGCCCGCGCGGGAGTAGCTCAGTTGGTAGAGCGCAACCTTGCCAAGGTTGAGGTCGCGAGTTCGAATCTCGTCTCCCGCTCCGTCTTATGACTTCCGTTATCATTTGCGGTTTTTGTTGTTGCCGATATTCCGGCGGGATGGCAGAGTGGTTATGCAGCGGCCTGCAAAGCCGCCTACGCCGGTTCAATTCCGACTCCCGCCTCCGTTTTTGTCGCACCCGCCCGGATGGTGGAATGGGTAGACACCGGGGACTTAAAATCCCCCGCCTTGCGGCTTGCCGGTTCGAATCCGGCTCCGGGCAAACGCCCGCGCGGCGCGCGCTTTTTGGGAAACAATCCACGGCGCGTGGTTTGGAACGCGGCGGCGCGGACGGATTCCGGTTTAATCTTCGGCGGCGGAATGTCGTGGCGGTCGGCTTAAAACCGCCGCAGTTTTTGCCGCCGGTGGACGGAATTCGTCTCGGCTGCGCGCGCGCGATCAAATCCCGCAGCCGCGACGATTTGACGGCGGTGGAAATCGCCCCCGGCGCGGCGGTCGCCGGAGTTTTTACGCGCAATTTATATCCCGCCCCGCCGGTGGAGGTGTGCCGCGAACATTTGCGGGCGGGCGGCGGCAATATCCGCGGGCTGGTCATCAACGCCGGAATCGCCAACGCCGGGACGCTCGGACGCGGGCTGCGGGACGCGCGGGAATCGTGCAAACTTTTCGCCGCGATTCTCGGCTGTCGCGCCGCCGAAGTTTTGCCTTTGTCCACCGGCGTAATTATGGAATATCTGCCGATGGAAAAATACGCCGCCGGGCTGCGGTCGTGCGCGCGGCGTCTCGCCGCCGACAATTGGCTTTCCGCCGCCCGCGCGATGACCACCACCGACACCGTCGCCAAGGGCGCGTATCGCAAAGTGCAAGACGGCGGGCGCGTTTTTACGGTCGCCGGAATTGCGAAAGGGTCGGGGATGATTCATCCGAATATGGGAACGATGCTGGCGTTTGTCGCGACCGACGCCGCCGTATCGCCGCGTTCGCTGGCGGCGTGGCAGCGCGAAGCCGCCGCCGAAACTTTTAATGCAGTCAGCGTGGACGGCGACACTTCCACCAACGATTCTTTCATTCTCGCCGCCACCGGACGGGCGGGAAAATGCCGCGGCGAAGCGGCGCGGCGAGTGCGGCGGGCGGTCGCCGAAGTATGCGCGGAACTCGCCGAGGCGATCGTCCGCGACGGCGAAGGCGCGACAAAACTCGTCGTCATTTGCGCGCGCGGCGCGAAAACGCGCGCCGTCTGCCGCAAAGTCGCCGCGGCGGTGGCGATTTCGCCGCTGGTCAAAACCGCGCTGGCGGCGGGCGACGCCAATGTCGGCAGATTCCTGATGGCGGTCGGCAACGGCGGCGGCGGTTTTGATCCGCGGCGGATGCGGATGCAAATTTGCGGTCTGCCGGTGATTCGCGGCGGCGGGCTGGACCCGCATTATGACGAGAAAAAAACCGCGGCGGCGTTGGCGGCGGACGAAATTCGGATAGACATTTCGCTGGGAGACGGCGCGCATTCCGCGACCATGAAAACCTGCGATTTGACGCGCCGCTACATTGAAATCAACGCCGATTATCGTTCATGAAAACCGGTTTTATGAAACGCGATTTGCGCGACTCTCGCGATGTTTTCGTTCGCGGCGGCGGGCGATGAAATCCGGCGCGTCCGATTCGCGGCGCATCGCCGTCGCGCTGGAACGAATCGCGCGCGCGTTGGAGGGCGGCGCGCCCGCGCCGGAAGAGTTTGACGGCGGCGGCTGTTTTCGGTGGCGCGCCGAAAGCGGCGGCGGCGGCGGCGTTTTGCATCCGATTCCGTTCGCGGCGGCGGACGAGTTGCCGCAATTGCGCGGACTTGACCGGCAAATTTTGCTCGTGGAACGCAACACGCGCGCGTTTTTGCGCGGCCGTCCGTCCAATCATGTATTGCTCACCGGTCCGCGCGGCGCCGGAAAATCTTCGGTGGCGCGCGGCGTTCTGGCGCGACATGCGGCGCGGCTGCGGCTGATTGAAACGGACGCGGAAGGGCTGTCGCAGCTGCCGCGTCTTTTGCCGGCGCTGGCGGCGCGGCGCGAAAAATTCGTCGTGTACTGCGACGATTTGTCCTTTGCGCGGGGCGCGTCCGCCGTATTTCAGCGGCTGAAAAGCGCGCTGGACGGCGGACTGTCCGCCGCGCGCGACAATGTCCGCGTATATGCGACTTCCAACCGCCGCCGTTTGGCGCCGGAACATTTCGCCGATAATTCCGCGCAATTTAACGATGAAATTCACGGCGGCGAGACGGCGGAGGAAACCGTCGCCTTGTCCGACCGTTTCGGTTTGTGGGTGCCGTTTTTTGATATTTCGCCGGAAGAGTACGACCGCATCGCCGCCGGCTGGCTGGCGCATTTCGGCGTCCGCGCGACGCCGGCGACGATTTCGCGGGCGCGCCGCTGGGCGGAGGAACGCGGCTCCATGAACGGCAGAATGGCGCGACATTTCGCCGCCGCCGCCGCCGCAAAAACGGCGGGAGATTGAACGGCGAAACGCCGTCCGCCGCGATGCCGCAAAAATCCCGCCCGTCCCGGACGCACGCGGTTGTCGGAATTCTCCGCCGCGAAGACGGCGCGGTGTTTATGCAGCAACGGCGCGCGCCGCAAACTTTTGACGGATTCTGGGAATTTCCGGGCGGCAAAGTCAATCCGGGCGAAGAGTTATACGCCGCCCTGCAGCGCGAATTGCGGGAGGAAACCGGAATTTTCGTGCGTCGGGCGCATCGTTTTGTGCGGCGGCGGCGGCGGCATCCCGGCGGCGAATTGCTGCTGGATTTTTTCCATATCACGGAATACGACGGCGCGCCGCGCGGACGCGAGGGGCAAAACTGTCTCTGGGCGGCGGCGGACGCGCTGCCGTCGCCGCCGCTGCCGGCGAACGAATCCGTCTGCAAGTGGCTGCGACTGCCGCCGATTTGCGCGATTACGGCGGCGGAAATTTTCGGCGCGGACGAAACGCTGCGGCGTCTGCAAAACGCGCTTCGCGAAAAGCGTTTTCGCTTCGTGCAACTGCGCGACAAAAACTTGCCGCCGCAACAAAGACGATCTTTCGCGCGGCGGGCGGCGGAGTTATGCCGCGCGCACGGCGCGCTGTTTTGCATAAACGACGACGAATTTCTCGCCGCGGAAACCGGCGGCGGACTGCATCTCGGTTCGCGCCGTCTCGCCGAATGCCGCGCCCGTCCGCCGTTTGAATGGACGGGCGCGTCCTGCCATTCCGCCGAAGAAATCGCCCGCGCGGCGGCTTTGGGGCTGGATTTCGCGGTGCTGTCGCCGGTATGCAAAACGCTTTCGCATGTCGCCGCGCCGCCTTTGGGATGGCGGCGTTTCGCCGAAATCGCGGCGACCGCCGGCATTCCGATATACGCCCTCGGCGGACTGCA
>JBPCWZ010000007.1:0-7975 GCA_051009015.1 Gammaproteobacteria bacterium
TGTGTCATCGCCGCCGCTTGCCTTACTCTATGACTTTGGGGACGGCAAACAAATCGCCGCGCCGCGCCGGGGCATTGGCGAGAAGTTTGTCCGCGCCAAAGCCGGGCAGGGGGTTGTCTTCCCGGCAGCGCAAGCCGTTTTGCGCCTGCAAGCCGACATGCGCCATCGGGTCGTCATCATTGACATCGGCATCGCGAAGCACCGCCATCATTCGCACAATATCGCCAAGCGCCTTGGCGGCGGCGGCGCTCTCGCCCTCCGAAAGCGCCAGCCGCGTCATCCGCGCCAATCGCAAAATATCCCCCTCGCCAATGTCCATCGTTGTGCTTTT
Organism: Gammaproteobacteria bacterium; assembly: GCA_051009015.1. Classification (GTDB taxonomy): domain Bacteria; phylum Pseudomonadota; class Gammaproteobacteria; order Tethybacterales; family Persebacteraceae; genus JAHRAH01. The sequence goes on from JBPCWZ010000007.1 coordinate 332, forward strand.
ATTTCGGCTTTTTGCCGGTTTGTTTGCCTTATTTTTTCGCGGCATCCCGCAGGGCAAGTGCGATATCGCTGTCTTTGCCATGCCCTTCTATGGCTATCTGCAGTGCCGTAAAGCCCTCTTCCTCCTTTGCGTGAACATCCGCTCCCGCTTTGACAAGGGCGCGAGCAATTTCGGCGTTACCTCCAAATGCCGCAAAATGCAGGGGCGTAAAGCCCTCTTCTTCATCCGTTGCGTGAACATCCGCCCCCGTTTTGATAAGGGCAAGTGCAATTTCGGCGTGACCTTCTCCCATTGTTATCAAACCACCCCACCCCGTTTCGGTAATGGCGCGATTCGCTTCGGCAACGATGTGATTTATTTCGGGATGACCTGCAATTGCCGCAAAATGCAGGGGCGTAAGCCCCTCTTCATCCTTTGCGTTAAGATCCGCCCCCCCTTTAATAAGGGCGAGTGCGATCTCGGCTTGACCAAGCCCTGCCGCAATATGCAAGGGGGCAAGACTTTCCACTTTTGCATCAACATCCGCCCTCGCCTTGATAAGGGCGAGAGCAATTTCGGTTTGACCTAACCATACTGCAAGATACAGGGGCGTCCCATCACCTTCTTCTTTTGCGTTGATATCCGCCCCCGCCTTGATAAGGGCATGTGCAACTTCGGCGTTACCCGCAATTGCCGCAAGATGCAGGGGCGTCCCATCATCTTCTGCTTTTGCGTTGATATCCGCCCCCGCCTTGATAAGGGCATGTGCAACTTCGGCGTTACCCGAAACTGCCGCAACATGCAAGGGCGTCGCATCCTTTTCCATTCTTGCGTCAACATCCGCCCCGCCGTCAAGCAGGCGTTGGACTTCGGCAACATCGCCGGCTTTCGCCGCATAATGCAAATTGGTCGGCGAATCGCCGCACCCGCCGATGGCGGCGGCGAAGAAAACAATGCACAAGGTGCGCAGGAAGTTAGCCATGGTATTGTCCCCCGCTGCCCTCAAGTCAGCGGATTGCAGCCCGCCGTTGTCATCTTACAAAAGCCGCCGCCGGTGTTTGTGTTGTCCTACTTTGCTTTGGCGTTTTGCAGGGCTTGCACGATATCGCTTTTTTCACTGTGCTCGTTTATTGCCGAATCCAGAGGCGTCAGGCCGAAGAGGTCTTTTGCGTTGATATTCGCCCCCGCTTCAATAAGGGCGATCGCGGTTTCTACTTGATCTTCAACCGCCGCAACATGCAAAGGCGTCGCGTCATTTTTGCCTTTTGCGTTGATGTCCGCCCCCCCCTTGACAAGGGCGATCGCGGCTTTGGCGTTGCCATGAAACACCGCAAGATAAAGGGGCGTCTCGCCGCTTCCGTTTTTTTCCTCAATATATGCGCCCGCTTTGGCAAGGGCGAGCGCGGTTTCAGCCTGGCCTTCAAATGCTGCGATGTGCAATGCCGTCGAGCCGTTGCTGTCTTTTGTGTCAACAGGCACTCCCTCTTTGACAAAGCTGAGGACAATTTCGGTCTTACCTTCCGCCGCCGCCCAATGCAAAGGCAATCTGCCGTCGTTGTTTATGGCGTTAAGATCCGACCCTGTCGCCGCCCTTGCTTTGATGAGGGCGAGCGCGGTTTCGGTGTGGCCGTTCGCTATCGCATAATCCGTCAGCGACTGCCCGAAGATATCTTCCACTTCCATATCAGCCCCCGCGCCGATGAGGATGACGGCAATTTCGGGTTTGCCTTCGTCCAGCGCCCGGTGCAAGGGCGTGTGACCGGTGAGGTCTGTGGCATTGACATTCGCCCCGCGGTCAAGCAGGTTTTTGACTTCGTTGGCATTGCCGTCGCTCACCGCATCGTGCAGGTCCGACGAGAGGCACCCGCCGGCAACGGCGGCGAAGAAAACGATGCACAGGGCACGCAGAAAGTTAGCCATGGTTTTATCTCCCATTGTTGTCAGGTCCGGCAAGTTGCCGTTCGCCGCTATGATACCACAAAACCCGCCTTTTCGCAAACGGATGTTTGGCGCGGCGGCAAATAGCGGAAGTCAAACCGCCGCCGGGTCAATGTCCATCCGCCATCGGGTTGTTGTTTTCGGCAGGCGGGGGAGCCATTGGGTTATGAATGTGTGCAGGTCGGCGCGGTTGGGGGAGGAGGTTAGCAACTGCGCCTGATAGCGCCCCGCTACTTTGGCGCGAAGCGACGGCACCGGCGAAAAGATGGATACCGCCGCCGGTTTTTGCCCTTGCGCCGGAGTTTGCCTTATAACCTCCCGCGCCAATGTCGCCGCTGTTGTCAAAAAAGCATAAAGCGCCTTTTCGCTTGCGGCATTTGCGCGCAGCAGGGCGAGATGCCAAAAAGGCGGCAGGTTTGCCCGGCGGCGCTCGTCCAATAACAACTGCCAGCAGCCGTCAATGTCGTCTTTTAGCAGCAGCCGGTAAAAAGGATGCCGAGGATGGGCGGTTTGGACAAGCACTCTGCACCCTTGCGGGTTGCGCGTTCCCCTGCCGATAACTTGCGAAAGCATCGCCAACAAGCGTTCGCGGGCGCGGAAGTCGGGCGCAAACAAACCGCCGTCCGCGCCCAAAATGCCTATCAATGACAAGTGCGGGAAGTTATGCCCTTTGGCGATGATTTGCGTGCCGACAAGCAACTCGCGCCGCCCGCTTGTTGCGGCTGCCGCTTCGGCATCAAACGCTTTTGCATCACTGTCCAACCTTGCGACTTCCGCAGTTGGAAAGCGCCGCCGCAGTGCTTCTTCCACCCGCTCGGTTCCGGCGCCCAGAGTTGTCAATGCCCCGCCGCAGTGTGCGCATTTGACATCCATCGGCATTGCAAAGCCGCACCAATGACAAAGCAACCGCCGCCGTCTTTTGTGCGCCGTCAAATTCACCGCACACCGCCCGCACTGCACTGCGTTTTGGCAGTTGCGGCAAACCGCCACCGGCGCATAACCGCGGCGGTTGATAAACAACAAAGATTGTTTTTTGGCGCGATGGCATTCGCCGACTGCGGCAAGCATTTCGGCGGCGATGCCGTTATACATCGCGCTTTGGCTTTCGTCTATCAATGTCGTTTTTGGCTGGCTATGCAACCTTTGGCGCAAGCGCAAAAGGCGGTATTTGCCGCGTTTGGCATTGTGATAACTTTCCAAGGAAGGAGTCGCCGATGCCGCCAGATGGGGGATATTTTCCGCCTTCGCCCGCCACACGGCGACATCGCGGGCGGAAAAGCCAAACCCGTCCTGTTGTTTGTAAGAATCATCATGTTCTTCATCAACGACAATAAGCCCCAGCCGCGGCATTGGCGTAAAAACCGCCGACCTCGTGCCCAGCACAATATCGGCATCGCCGCGGGCGGCGGATAGCCATCGTGCCGCCCTTTCGCCGTCCGGCAATGCGCTGTGCAAAACACAAACTTTCAGATGCGGCATTCGCGCAATAGCAAGTTGCGCCATTTGCGGAGTCAGCCCGATTTCCGGCGCGAGGATGAGCGATTGTTTGTTATCGGCGGCGATTCGTTCGGCAAGGCGCAGGTATATTTCCGTTTTGCCGCTGCCGGTCGCGCCGAGTAATAAGTGGGCGGCAAAACCGCCGTCAGTTTTTATCTCCCGCAGCGCGCTTTGTTGTTCGTTTGTCAGTTGCGGCGGCGGGGCGGCTTTTGGCGGCGGCGTTTTGTTGTTGCCGTTATCAACAAACACGCGGCAAAGATATCCTTCGTCAATAAGCCGTTTTAATTCGGCATTTGGCGTTATGATTTTTTCCCCGCCCGTTTTTGCCGTTATCTTTTCGGCGATTTGCGCGGCGGTTAATATGTCGCCATTGGCAAGCACATCCAAAACCTGCCGCGTTCTTTTGCGCGAAGGCAATGGCGGCTTTGGCGGCGGCGATGCAAGTTGATAGGCAAACGGCGGCGCATAAACACTCAACCGGCGAAACATTACCGGCAAAACTGCCGCAGCCGCCGCGCCGATGGGGCAGTGATAATACTGCGCGCAAAATTTTATCAGCCGCAAAGTCGCGGGCGGCAACTTCGGCATATCATCCGGCACTTTCGTCAATGGCAGCAAATAAGGAGCGGCGGAAGTTTTGTTTGCCGCCATAACAATGCCCGCCGCTTGTTTGTTGCCGAGCGGGGCTATCACGCGCCTGCCTATCAGGTCAATGTCATTCGCACCGGGCGGGGCGGCATAATCAAAAGTTTGCCGCGCGCCGATGTTGAAAGCAACGGCGACAACCATTGCAAAAAAATTATTCGCGTATCAGGCGAAGGAATTGTTCTTCGCGCAACGCGCCAGGAATATAGCGCCCGTTGATGATAAAAGCCGGCGTCCCCTGCACGCCGAGCAGATTGGCAACCGCAAAGTTGCTTTTCAGTATTTCACTTATTTCCCCGGCATCGGCATCCAACCCTTCGCCGAGCAGCGCGATATCATCGTCCGTTTTCGGCGGCGGGGCGCGCATCAAAAAGCGGTGATATTGTTCATATTTTCCCTGCCGCCACGCAGCGAGGGCGGCTTTTGCCATTTCCCGGGAAGTATCGCCCAGCACCGGCAACTCCACAACTTTGATTTGCACTTCGCCGCGCGCGGCGGCGGCGTCCAGATACGAAAACACGCGGCGGCAATAGCCGCATTGATAATCGGAAAACTCATAAACGGTAATATCGCCATCGCCATAAACCGGCAGCCGCCCGTCTTTGTCCAATGCCATCACGACTTCGGCGACCAATCTCTCGCGCACGGCTTCGTTCAATCGCGCCAGCGATTCAAGTTTTTGCCGTTCGGCGGCGTCTTCGCTCAGCGGCGCGCCGCCGCCTTTGCCGAAAGCATCAAACAAACGATTGACAGCGGCATCTTCGCCATCCGCGCCATCGGCAAAAGCCCCGCCACTTCCGGCAACAACCATCGCCAAAAAGATAACCGCCGCCACCATTGCCCGCCGTCTTTGCATGGCTGCATTATACTCCGCGGCGGGCGGGTTAGAATCGGTTTTTATGACGGCGCTTTTTTTGCAGGGGTTTTTGTTAAATGCCGGTTTGATAGTCGCCATCGGCACGCAAAACGCCTTTGTCATTGTGCAAGGGTTGCGGCGGCGCTTTGTTTTTGCCGTTGCGCTTGTTTGTTCGTTGTGCGATACCGCGCTCATCGGCGGCGGTTTGCTGCTTGCCAAACTTGCCAATGCCGGGGGAGTCACGACCGCATTGAGCATTGCCGGAATCGTGTTTTTGTTGTGGTTTGGCGGGCGGGCGCTGCTTTCGGCATGGCGGGGCGATTCTCTGGCGGCGGATGACAAGGGCGGCGGCGGCGGTTTGTGGCGGGCGGTTTTGACGGCGATGGCTTTCAGTTTGCTAAACCCGCATGCCATATTGGATATGGCGGTGATATTTGGCGGCGTTGCCGCCGGTTTGGATGCTTCAATGCGCCTGCCTTTTGCGGCGGGCGGGGCGGCGGCGTCTTTTGTCTGGTTTTTCGCCCTTGGTTATGGCGCGGGCAAGTTGTCGCCGTATTTGGCGAAAACGGCGGTTTGGCGGGTGATAAATTGCATTGTCGCTTTTTTGATGTTTGCCGTGGCATTTTCAATTGGCGGCGGTTTGTTGGTTAAAATAGCGGGGTGATGAAAAGCGCCGACATTCGCGAGAAGTTTCTGGCTTTTTTTGAAAGCCGCGGGCATGCGCGCGTGCCGTCTTCTTCTTTGGTGCCGGGCGACGACCCGACTTTGCTTTTTACCAATTCGGGAATGGCGCAGTTCAAGGATGTGTTTTTGGGCTTTGACAAGCGCCCGTACAAAACCGCCTGCACCGCCCAGCGCTGCCTTCGCGCCGGCGGCAAGCACAACGATTTGGAGAATGTCGGGCACACCGCCCGCCATCATACTTTTTTTGAAATGCTCGGCAACTTCTCCTTTGGCGATTATTTCAAGGAGAAGGCGATTCCGATGGCGTGGGAGTTTTTGACTTCCCCGCAATATCTGGGCTTGCCGCGCGAGCATTTGTGGGTGACGGTTTTTGGCGGCGGCGATTTATTCGGTGACAACAAAGCCATCCCCGCCGACGAAGAAGCCGCGGCATTGTGGCACAAAACGCTGACAGGCGCGGGCTTTTCGGCGCAAGAAGCAAAGGCGCGCATTATTCGCATTAATAACGCCGACAACTTTTGGATGATGGGCGACACCGGTCCCTGCGGTCCGTGCTCGGAGATTTTTTATGATGTTGACGCTCATTCCAAAACTTTCCGCGGCGCGGATGAAAAATATGCCGATGTTTGCGTGGAAGTTTGGAATTTGGTTTTTATGCAATTCAATCGCGGCGCAAATGGCGACCTTGTCAAGTTGCCAAAACCGTGCGTGGATACCGGAATGGGTTTGGAGCGCATCAGCGCGGTAATGCAAGGCGTGCCGGGCAACTTTGACACCGATTCTTTTGTCGCGCTTTTGGGTTTTGTCCGCGCCGCCGTTGGCGATGCGGGCGGCGACAAAAAAGCCAAAACAGAAGCATCGCACCGCGTCATCGCCGACCATATTCGCGCCGCCGCCTATCTTATTAATGACGGCGTTTTGCCGTCAAACGAAGGGCGCGGTTATGTTTTGCGGCGCATTATCCGCCGGGCATTGCGCCATGGCTGGCAACTCGGCGCGCGGGATGCGTTTTTTTACAAACTCGCCGCGCCATTGCCGGAGATTATGACGGACGCCGCGCTGAATGAAAAGTGCGGGCATATCGCCGAAGTATTGCGCCGCGAAGAAGACGGGTTTTCGCGCATGCTTGCCGCCGGAATGGAGTTATTGAAAAGCGAAACGGCAAACCTGCCGCGCGGCGAAAAACTTCCGGGGGCGGCGGCTTTTAAGTTGTTTGATACTTTCGGCTTTCCGCCCGATTTGACCGAAGACATTTTGCGCGCCGACGGGCTGAGCATAGACCGCGAAGGTTTTGACAAATGCATGAAAATGCAAAGAGAGCGTTCGCGGGCGGTAATGAAGTTTAAGAGCGGCGCGGCGGCGCCGGTTTATGACGGCGCGGCGAGTGATTTTGTCGGTTATGACATATTGCGGGCGGATGCGACAATATGCGCTTTGTTTGTCGGCGATGCGGCGGTTGAGGAAGTAGCGGATGGCGATAATGCCATTATTGTTTTGGACAGGACTCCGTTTTATGCCGAAAGCGGCGGGCAAATCGGCGATGCGGGCATTATCCGCAAAGCGGGAGATGACAACAGCATTGCAAAAGTGCGCGATACCCAAAAGATCCGCGCCGATGTTTGGGGACATTTGGCGGAAGTGCGCGGTGCGATGCGGGTTGGCGATATGGTTGTTTGCGAAGTTGATACCCGCCGCCGAAATAACTGCTCGCGCAATCATTCGGCGGCGCATCTTATGCATGCGGCATTGCGGCGTATTTTGGGCGGGCATGTACAGCAACGCGGCTCGCTTGTCAGCGACGGGCATTTGCGTTTTGACTTTTCGCACGATGCCGCCGTCCGCCCGGCGCAACTTCAAGATATCGCGCTAATGATAAACGAGCGCGTGCGCGCAAACACAAAGACAATCATAGAGCAGTTGCCCTATAAAGAAGCGACAGGGCGCGGGGCGATGGCATTGTTTGGCGAAAAATACGGCGACATTGTCCGCACCGTCACGATGGATGCCGATTATTCCGTGGAGTTATGCGGGGGGACGCATGTCAA
>JBPCWZ010000008.1:0-2574 GCA_051009015.1 Gammaproteobacteria bacterium
CGTCATTCCCGCGAAAGCGGGAATCCAAACCCTTGCCAAATGGCAATTTGCGCGATAGCGCAAACGGCGGCTTGCCGCCGCATTTGGCAAACCGCAGAGTGTGCAAAGCGCACTCGTAATTAAAGCCCCGAAGGGGCGCCCTTGCGGGCGCGTTTGGATTCCCACCTTCGCGGGAATGAAGGGAAAAGGAGGTTTTTTGCTCTCCTGTTTTCGAGGAGGTGCTTTTTTTTCTCCCCCCCCCCCCCCCTCCCCCCCCCACAAAACTCCCCACCCCACCGCCGCGCAAGCGGCGGCGTTATAAAAGCCCTGAAAGGGCGACCTGTTCATAGCACGGGGCAACGCCCCGTGAATCCGCCATATTAAATAAACAAGCCCTGAAGGGGCGACCGAAAACAATGGCGGCGATTATGATAATGTCGGCGGGGGTTTTTGCCGGGCTTTGCCCTGCAAAAGAATGGGACGCCCCTTCAGGGCTTGATATATGGGTAATGCCGTCACGGGGCGTTGCCCCGTGCTGTGAACAGGACGCCCCTTCAGGGCTATGACAAAAGGAGATTCCCGCTTTCGCGGGAATGACAATTAATCCATCATTTCGTCATTCCCGCGAAAGCGGGAATCTAACGCGCCCGATAGGGCGCCCTTTCGGGGCTTTAATTATGAGCGCGCTTTGCGCACTCTGCGGTTTGCCATTTGCGGCGACAAGTCGCCGTTTGCGCTATCGCGCAAATAGACAAATGACAAGGGTTTGGATTCCCGCCTTCGCGGGAATGACGGTTGTTTGTCATTGCCGCCTTTTTCGTCATTGCCGTGAAAACGGGAATCTAATGCCGCCATTTCATAACTGCCGCCCCCCTCGTCATTCCCGCGAAAGCGGGAATCTCCCATATCGCCCATTGCCGTGTTTGCCGTCAGGGTTATAAACATTGTGGAAAATGTCGTAATGCGGGTTGTTGTGCTAACCGCCGCCATCGTCATCGGGGTTTCGGTAATATCCCCTGCCATTGTTGTGGTTGTGCGGGTTGTTAGCGTTACGGTTACGCTAATGAATATCTCACTGCCCTCCACAACCGAGATTGTAAATCGTTGATTACCACTACTAAAATTACCATCACTTTGGTTACCAAGAGACCTAAAATCCGGATTGTTTGTCGCATCAAAAAAATCGCCCTCAATAGCAGCCGTATAAGGACGAGAATTAGAGGCAGGCGGCAAAGTCACTAAAAACCTCTGGTAAGTGCTAACCGGAATTTCACCATTAAACCCGACACCCAAAGTTGCTTGCACACTTGCCACACGAGTCGCCACACCCGTTAAAGGAAATGTCGTTATCGTTGTCGTCACTTCCGCCGTCATTCTTGCCGTTGTCGTTATCGCCGCCGCCGTTATTGCTGTTGTCGTCCGCATTGTCATAATAACAATGTTAGTATTAATAACAGGCGGAGCAGTTGTCATTGTCGGCGGTAGCGGGGAAGTTATCAATGTCATCGGCGAGGCAATTGTGATTATTGCCGCTGTTGCAATTCTTTGGGAATATTCCCGCGATACTACCGCAAACATATCGGGCGCAAAAGTTTCGCCATTGTTATTTTTCCGCGCTTGCCTTTCGCCGATGGTATGGGAATATCCAATATTGCCGCCAAACTTTTCATTGCCATCGTCATAAAGCACATCTAACCGAAAACCGGCAAACGGATGCAATTCCACGCCATAACGCAAGCCATCATCGGATTTTGCACCGCGCTCGCCGTCAAAGTTATAATAATCCACTGCTAATTTAACGGCGTCAAACTGCGGGGCGGATACGCGAAGTTTTGCGTCAAAACCCTGCCGCGAAAAAGCCATAACGCTACTATTGACATTCTGCTCGTCTGTTAGCGGCAGGTAGTAGTTTGCTGCCAAAGCGATAATTTTATGCTCTACTTCGCCGCCAATACCAAAGCGCGAAAAGCCGCCATAATCGCCGTCCTCATAATCCAAGAAAGCATTTGCGCCAAAAAGCGCGCCATTGTTAATCTTTCGGTAGAAAGCACCGGCATTTGCGCCCTTGACGCTGTTAGGTCCCACATAACCCCGCAGTTGCCAGCCAAAGGCGGAATCCGCCGATTCGTCAATCGCGCCGATAAGATTAATGCCAAAGTTTCCCTTCCTGCCGCCCAATTCGGTTTGCAGTTGCACATCCGCCTGTTTCACGGCGGCAAAGTTGCCGGTAATGGCGTTTTCCGCCTGTGTCGCCAATGTGCTGTCAATCGCCGCCAAAAGCCGCGCCTGTTGTTGTTTGCGGAAGTCGGCAAAGCCGCCGCCGCTTTGTGCCGTGTGGGAAATGGAAGTTTGCGGAAGTTGTTGCGCCGATGTCTTGTCGGCAAAAGTCAAAGTGCAAAAGCCGCCAATTAAGGCAATGACGGCAAAAGCCGTTTTGCCAAAGGGCTCAGCCGTGCGCCGTGCGCCGTGCGCCGTGCGCCGTAGGATGATAAATGACAAATGTCAAACATGCCCGCGAACATGCCAAACATTCTAAACCAAAAAAAGCCCGTTTTGTCAAACTCGCCAAAAAAAATCCCCCGCCGTGCAAAAAAA
>JBPCWZ010000009.1:0-6389 GCA_051009015.1 Gammaproteobacteria bacterium
ATAAAAGCCCTGAAAGGGCGGCATGGTCACAGCACGGGGCAACGCCCCGTGAATCGGCGCACCCAATTAATCAAGCCCTGAAAGGGCGACCGAAAACAACGGCGGCGAATGTCATAACGGGCGGGACGCCCTTTCAGGGCTATGGATATAAAAGCGCCCACATTGGCGGGCGCGGCATTGTTGCTTTGCAACAATGCGACAGATTATCGCTTGCGCGATAATCAATAACTATTATGATGCCGAGTCACGGGGCGTTGCCCCGTGCTGTGAACAGGACGCCCTTTCAGGGCTTTAATACCGTCATTTCCGCCCCCTCGTCATTCCCGCCCCCTCGTCATTCCTGCCCCCCTCGTCATTCCGGCGTAAGCCGGAATCTCCGTTTGCCCTTTGGGAGATTCCGGCTTACGCCGGAATGACGGAAAAAAGGGAATGACGGGGCTTTTTTAATGTCATTCCCGCGCAAGCGGGAATCTCCCAAACCATCGCCGCGATAGCGGCGCGTTATAAAAGCCCTGAAAGGGCGGCATGGTCACAGCACGGGGCAACGCCCCGTGAATCGGCGCACCCAATTAATCAAGCCCTGAAAGGGCGGCCGAAAACAACGGCGGCGAATTGGTCATAACGGGCGGGGTTTTGTGTTTGCGGTTTTTGCCGGGCTTTGCCCTGCAAAAGAATGGGACGCCCTTACAGGGCTTGATTAATGGGTAATACCGTCACGGGGCGTTGCCCCGTGCTATGAACAGGACGCCCTTTCAGGGCTATAAGCCAAAGGCAAGCGGCGGTTTTCTAATGTCATTACCGCGCAGGCGGGAATCCATAAACTGCCGCTAATGCTATTTGTCGCCTTGCTTTTTCATCTCCTTCCGCAGAGCGAGTGCAATGTCGCTGTCTTTGCCATGCAATTCTATGGCAATATCTAACGGCGTTTTTCCGTCATCAGAGCGGGCATATAAATCCGCCCCTGCTCTGACAATGGCAAGCGCAGTTTCGGTTTGACCTGCCCCTGCCGCATAATGCAAAGGCGTCAAGCCATTTTCCGCTTTTGCGTCAATATCCGCCCCCATTTTGACAATGGCAAGCGCGATTTCGGTCTGCCCCCCTCTTGTCACATAATGCAAAGGCGTTCGGCTATTGTTAGTTTTAGCGTCAATATCCGCCCCCGCATTGACGAGGGCAAGCGCGGTTTCGGCTTGCACCGCCTCTGCCGCAAGATGCAAAGGCGTCGCATTATTGTTAGTTTTAGCGTCAATATTCGCCCCGGCATTGACAAGGGCAAGCGCGGTTTCGGTTTGACCGAACTCTGCCGCAAGATGCAAAGGCGTAAAGTCCTTCTTTGTTGCTTTTGCCTCAATATCCGCCCCTGCTTTGACGAGGGCAAGCGCAATTTCAATATGACCTACTTCTGCCGCACCATGCAAAGGCGTAAAGCCGTCGTTCGTTTTTGCCTCAATATCCGCTCCCGCTTTAACAAGGGCAAGCGCGGTTTCGTTGTGACCTCTCAATACCGCCAAATACAAAGGCGTAAAGCCCTTTGCCATTTTTACTTCAATATCCGCCCCGGCATTGGCAAGGGCAAGGGCAATTTCGGCATGACCAAAAACCGCCGAAATATGCAGAGGCGTAAAGCCCTGTATGGCTTTTTCGTTAATATCCCCCCCGCTGTCAATCAGTCGTTTGACTTCGGCGATATTGCCGTCTGTCGCCGCCTGATGCAAAGGCGGCAAATGGCTGTCGGCGAAAGCCGCCGCGCCAATAATGGCGAAAAGCCCCGCCAAGATGGCGGCGGCGAAAAGGCTGCGAATGGTTTTCATTGGTGTCCTCCGTTGAGAATTTGCTATTATGCTACCACAACCGCCGCCCGACTTGCCGAATGCGGCAAAAGGATATTCCCGTTTTTGCTGGAATGACGGGAAAACTTAAAGCCCGACATTATCTTGGCAAATCTTAAAATGATTATAATGTTGTTGTTATGGGGTTTTGTTTGTGATGGCGGCGGGCGGGGGGAAACCTTCGGCGCAGTTGCTTGCCGATATGGCGGCGGTGTTGCCCGGCGGCGGGTTGCTTGACAAGGCGGCGCAAACTTCGGTTTTTGATACTGACGGCTTTACGATGCACAGGCAAACGCCGATGGCGGTTGCGCTGCCGCAAAATGCCGAACAAGTGCGCGCCGTCATTGATATCTGCCGCCGCCATAATGTGCCGATTGTCGCCCGCGGGGCGGGGACCGGTTTGTCGGGCGGCGCGCTTCCGCATCCGTCCGGCGTGCTTTTGGCGCTGACGAAGATGAACCGGATATTGGAAATAAACGCCGATGCGATGCTGGCACGGGTGCAGCCGGGAGTGATAAATCTGGCAGTTTCGCAAGCGGCGGCGGCGCATAACTTATATTACGCCCCCGACCCTTCATCGCAAGTCGCATGCTCCATCGGCGGCAATATCGCCGAAAATGCCGGCGGCGTCCATTGTCTGAAATACGGATTGACGGTGCACAATGTCGCCGCCCTGAAAGTGATAACCATCAATGGCGATATTTTGGATATCGGCGGCGAAGTGCCGGAATGCCCGGGTTATGATTTGACGGCGCTGATGACCGGCTCCGAAGGAATGCTCGGTGTTGTTGTTGAAGCGACTTTGCGGCTGCTGCCTTCGCCTCCGGCGGTGGAAACCATCCTCGCCGGTTTTGACCAAGTGGAAGATGCCGCAGCGGCGGTTGCCGGTGTTATTAATGGCGGCATTATTCCCGCCGGTTTGGAAATGATGGACAACCCCGCCATACGGGCGGCGGAAGATTTTGCCGCCGCCGGTTATCCGGTTGATGCCGCGGCGGTGTTGATATGCGAGTTGGACGGCGCGCCCGATACCGTCGCCGAAGAAATGCGCCATGTGCGCGATATCTTCACAAGTTGTAATGCCGGCAGCATTGTCGCGGCAAAAAACACCGCCGAGCGGGATGTCATCTGGGCGGGGCGGCGGGCGGCATTTAGCGCCATCGGCAGGATATCGCCGGATTATTATTGCGTTGATGGCACAATACCGCGCCGCAAAGTTGCCGAAGTATTGCGGCGCATTGCAGATTTGGCGGCGGCGCGGGGGTTGGGCGTGGCGAATGTTTTTCATGCCGGAGACGGCAACTTGCATCCGCTGATATTGTATGACGCCGCCAAAGGACAAACACAACAAGCCGAAGCATTGGGAAACGACATATTGCGCGCTTGTCTGGAAGCGGGCGGGACCATCACCGGCGAGCATGGAGTCGGCGTGGAAAAGTTGGATGCAATGTGCGGGCAGTTTGCGCCGCCGGAGTTGGCGCAGTTTTATCGCGTCAAGGAAGCGTTTGACCCGGGCAAGTTGCTAAACCCCGGCAAGGCGGTGCCGACTTTGACAAGATGCGCCGAACTCGGCGGAATGCACATTCATCATAACAAAATGCCGCACCCGCATCTGCCGCGCTTTTAGTTGATGACATCGCAAACACAAACCGCCGCGCAAGTGTCCGCCGAAGATGGCGCGCGGGCGCTTTTGCGAAAGTGCGTGCATTGCGGGTTTTGCAACAGCGTCTGCCCGACTTATTTGGAATTGGCGGACGAACAAAACGGACCGCGCGGGCGCATCTGGCAGATGAAATCTTTTTTGGCGGGAGAGCCGACCGCCGCCGTCAATCTCGCCAATTTGGATTTGTGTTTGACTTGCGGGGCTTGTCAATCCGCTTGTCCGTCCGGTGTGGAATATCTGGCGGCGCACGATATGGTAAAGCCGATGATGGAAAAGCAACTTCCGCGCGGCTGGCGCAAAAATATCATGCGCCGCATCGCGCTGGCGGTTTTGCCGCATCCCAAAAGAGTGCGCCCGATGATTAAGTTGGCGCAGTTATTCGGGCTGCAGCCGCCGGTGCAAAGTATGCAAGTGCAAACAAACACCGCCAAAGTTGCCGCCGAAAACAATGATGACAAAACCGCGCGGGCGGTTTTGTTTGACGGCTGTGTGCAAAGCGCCGCGGCGCCGGGGATAAATCATCACGCCGCAAAGTTGATTCAGGCAACCGGCATCGGCACTTTGGAAGAAACCGGTTTTTGTTGCGGCGCATTGCAGATGCATCTTGGCGATGAAGAAAAAGGCAAAGCGCGCATTCGCAACAATGTGGATATTTTGCACCGCCGTTTGCAAAACGGCGCAAAGTGGATTGTCAGCACCGCTTCCGGCTGCGGGCGAATGGTCGCATCTTATGGCAGAGTGCTGGCAAACGAAAGCGGTTATGCCGCAAAAGCAAAACAAGTATCGGCGGCGGCTATGGATGTCGGCGTATTGCTGGCGGGGCAAAGTTGCGACAACCTGCAGCCGGCGGATAATATTAAGGGCGATGAAGGAGAGGCGGTTTTTCACTGCCCCTGCACTTTGACACACGGCGAAAGCGCGGGCGGCGGCGCGGCGGTAATGGCAGTGCTGGAAAAAGTCGGCGTCAAAACAACAATGCCGCCGCCGGTATGTTGCGGCTCCGCCGGCTTTTATAGTTATGAAAACCCGAAAATGGCAAAAACCCTCCGCGACAAACGATTGGCGGTTTTGCAAGATGGCAACCCTTCGGCGATATACACGGCAAACATCGGTTGCCAAATCCACCTCCAAACCGGCACCAAAACCCCCGTCCGCCATTGGCTGGATTTGCTGCAAGTGCGCCAAACACAATAATCCAACCGTCATCTTTGTTTTTGCCTGTATTATAATTTGACGAAGATGGCGGAAGAGAAGCGGGTTCGGTTTCGGGCGAATGTTAAGCCCAAAGGCAAAGTTGCCACGGCGGCGGCGCGGGCTGCCGTTTCGGCCATGCTCGGCGATGCGCCGCTGGCGAAGGAGTATCTGATAGAAAACCTGCACCGCTTGCAGGATATTGCAGGTTGCTTGTCCGCCGACAACCTTGCCGCGCTTGCCGCATTGATGAAACTGCCGATGGCGGCGGTTTATGAAGTCGCCACTTTTTATCATCATTTTGATGTCGTCCGGGACGGCGATGCCGTGCCGCCGCCGGTTACGGTGCGTGTTTGTCAATCATTATCGTGCCAGATGGCGGGCGGGGCGGAGTTGTTGCGGCAGTTGCAAAAAGCGGGCGGCGGGCATTTTCGCGCCATCGGCGCGCCTTGTGTCGGGCGTTGTGCTTGTGCGCCGGTTGCGGTTGTCGGGCAAAACGCGCTGGAAAATGCCGATGTTGAATCTGCAACATTGGCGGCAAAACAAGGGCAAACCGCCCCGCAAATGCCGGACGCCGAAAGGTTTGATGCTTACACAAAAGGGGGAGGTTATGATATCTACCGCAAACTGCTTGACGGCGGTTTGACGGCGGATGCCGTCATTGACGAGATGGAACTTTCGGGTTTGCGCGGTTTGGGCGGGGCGGGTTTTCCGCTCGCCCGCAAATGGCGCATTGTGCGCGGGCAAAAAGGCGACAAAGTTTTGGCGGTCAATATTGACGAAGGCGAGCCGGGGACTTTTAAGGACAGGCATTATTTGGAGCAGCAGCCGCATTGTTTTTTGGAAGGCGCGCTCATCGCCGCGCGGGTTGTTGATGCCGCCGATGTTTATATTTATCTGCGCGATGAATATCATGGCTGCCGCGCGATGCTGGCGGAAGAGATAAAAACACTGCGGGCAAAGGCGGATTTTGCCCTGCCGGTTTTGCACTTGCGGCGCGGGGCGGGGGCGTATATTTGCGGCGAAGAATCGGCGATGATTGAATCCATTGAAGGCAAGCGCGGCGAGCCGAGATTGCGCCCGCCTTTTGTCGCCGAAGTCGGCGTTTTCGGTCGCCCGACATTGGAGCATAATATGGAAACACTGCACTGGGTGCCGAAAGTTTTGGCAAAAGGCGGCGAATGGTTTGCCAAACAAGGGCGGCGCGGGCGGGCGGGGTTGCGTTCGTTTTCGGTATCCGGTCGGGTGCGCCGCCCGGGGGTGCATGTCGCCCCGGCGGGTATTACGGTGCAGGAGTTAATAGACGAGTTTTGCGGCGGAATGGCGGAGGGGGAGAAGTTTTATGCCTATCTTCCCGGCGGCGCATCCGGCGGCATTTTACCGGCGGCGATGGCAGATATCCCGCTGGATTTTGACACCGTGCAAGGCGCAGATGACAACTGCTTTATCGGTTCGGCGGCGGTTATTGTGCTTTCCCGAAAAGACCGCGCCCGTGATGCCGCCTTGAATGTCATGCAGTTTTTTGAGGATGAATCGTGCGGGCAATGCACACCGTGCAGAGTCGGCACGGCAAAAGCCGCGCAGTTGATGCAGGCAAAAAAATGGGATGCACCGCTTTTGGAAGAGTTGTCAAAGGCGATGCAAGATGCATCCATCTGCGGCTTGGGCCAAGCCGCCCCAAACTGCCTCCGCAGCATAATCCGCCA
>JBPCWZ010000010.1:0-61615 GCA_051009015.1 Gammaproteobacteria bacterium
AGCCGACTCTGCCGCCCGATATTGGAATATCGGCAAACATAAAGCCGTTTTGCCGCAGGGAAGTAATGCCGGATTCGTATTCGGCAAAGGCGGCGGCATCGTCAAAGACGGAATGCTCAAAGCGCAAACGCCCCCACCAAGTATCAAGGAATTCCCTGCCCTTTGCATGCGATACCATTGCGGCGGCATTCCAATCTTCCTCTTTCCACTGATGGCGAACGCCAAACTGCCGATAGCCATTGCCGTCAAGCCCGCTAACAAAAGCCGCGAAGTTGCCGACATCTACGGCGTTTTCGCTTTGGCAGTTGCCAACCGCATAAAACGGCGCACTTTCACATTCTCCATCATCGCGGCGGTAGTTTTGGTCGGGGAATGCAAGAAAAGCCCCCGTTAGGTTAACTCCCGCACAATCATATGGAATGTTTCTCTCTCTCCAACACACAGGTCTCAATTGCCTCTCCGCCTTATAAACAGTAACAACCGATAATGTTGCTCTGATTGCGTTAACCGTTTCGCCCAAACAAATAATACGAAAATGTCTTGCCGTCTGGTTTGTACCTGCCACGGATTCCCAATCTGCACGCCCGCAAGTTTGGGTAAAATTCACGATATAAGCAGGCACTTCAAGGGTGTTTATGCTCAACCTTGCCAACGGAAGAAGGAACTCTGGCTCTCGCGGCACAATATGATTACTATTAACCGCAATGGTGCCCAGATGTCTCCTTCCGCGCTCGTCTATTCTGTCATTGCCGCCCGGCGTTACAAATGACTGCGACGCCAAAACAAGCACAGTTGCCACAGAGCCAATAGTTGCACGGATAACTATGCGGTTGCCCGCATTTTGACCAGTTGTCAGCGTTAGCGTATGTCCGGGAGTTGTGTTTGCAACCACAATATCGGGGCTATAAATCGCCGTGGTCACTACCACCGGGGGATTAACAGTCGCGCTTGCCGAATTGCCGCCGCCGCCGCCGCATGCGCCGAGCATGCCGATGGAAAAAAGGAGAGCCGCCACCGCGAGGGTGGTTTTGATGTTGAACATTGTGATGTCCTTTGTTGGTTGAGGTCAACAGGAAACCGCATTAAGCGGTTAAGACACGGGAATGATAACACAAAAACCGGCGATGGCAACAACTATCCGCCAAAAATCCCGCTTTGTTGTATTTTTATACTATGGCGGCAAAAATGCCGGGTCGCCTCAACATGTGCCTACACACTTGTATTGCCTATTCCGCCATTGCTGGCGTATTCTATTTGGCAAACAACCCGACTACGGGCTGTGTGAGCAGTTGAGGTTTTGCGATTATAGCACCCTGCCATTCCCGTCCGTCTTCGTCATTCCCGCGAAAGCGGGAATCTCCTTGCTCCCGAAGGGCGCGGCGTTGTTAAATCCCTGGAAGGGCGACCTGTTCACAGCATGGGGCAAAGCGCGAAAGCGCGCCGCCCCGTGAGTCGGCATTATTAATAATATAGCCCTGTAAGGGCGTCCCCTTCTTTTGCAGGGCGAAGCCCGGCAAAAATGCCGCCGACATTATCATAACCGCCGCCGTTGTTTTCGGTCGCCCTTTCAGGGCTATGACAAAAGGGAGATTCCCGCTTTCGCGGGAATGACGAAAGGGGCGGGAATGACGGGTTATTAATGGTTTGCTGTTATTCGCGCAATCGCAAAGCGCGCTGGCGGGCGGCGGCGGCATCGGCAAAAATCGCCAAAACTTCCTCGGTCTTCTCCCATCCGATGCATGCATCGGTAACGCTCTGCCCGTAAGTCAACTCCCGCCCCTGCACGATTTCCTGACACCCCTCAACAAGATGGCTTTCTATCATCGCGCCCATAATGCGCATGTCGCCGCCGCTTATTTGCGCCGCGATATCCGCCGCTACATCGGGCTGGCGGCGGTAATCCTTGCCGCTGTTGGCGTGCGAGCAATCAATCATCACCCGCCCCGGCAGGGCGCATTTGGCGAGGATTTGCGTTGTTTCTTCCACACTTTTGGCATCGTAGTTTGTGCCGTTTTTGCCGCCGCGCAAGATAATATGGCAGTGCTTGTTGCCGCGCGTTTCCGCTTTGGCGCATTTGCCGTTTTTGTCAACCGCCAAAAAATGATGCGGCTGGGAGGCGGAGCGAATGGCATCGGCGGCGATTTGCACACTCCCGCCGGTGCCGTTTTTGAAGCCGACCGGGCAGGACAAGCCGGAAGCCATTTCGCGATGCACCTGACTTTCGGCGGTGCGCGCGCCGATGGCGCCCCAGCCGATAAGGTCGGCGACATATTGCGGCGATATGGCATCCAAAAACTCCGTGCCGCACGACAAGCCCATCCGGTTCAGATCCAGCAATATCCCGCGCGCCAGATGCAAACCTTCGGTAATGGCATAACTGCCGTCAAGATGCGGGTCGTTGATAAGCCCCTTCCAGCCGATGGTCGTGCGCGGTTTTTCAAAATACACGCGCATGACAACAAGCAGGCGCGAAGAATGCAAGCGCGCCAATTCGGCAAGCCGCTCGCCGTATTCCAAAACCGCTTTTTTGTCATGCACCGAGCAGGGCCCGGCGATAACAAGAAGCCGGTCGTCTCCGCCGGATATGATTTGTTCCGCCGCTTTGCGGGCGGCGAAGATATGTTCGGCAACGGCGGAGTCGGCGGGCAACCCGGCGATAAGTTGCGCGGGCGGCGGCATCTCGCGCATTGTCGCGATGCGAATGTCATCAATGGGCGGTGTTGTCGGCACGGGCAAAAGCGGGGTTGTGTGGGTAAAAAACGCGCCGCATTGCGCGGCGAATGGGGTATTATTATAACGCAATGGGCGCAAACAACGGCGAATATCAACTGCATTTTCCGGTATCGCAATACGGCGCGCCTTTTTGCTTTGTCGGCGTGGAATGCGACGAGCACGAAATCATCCGCATTAACTATCTCCCCGAAAGCATGCGCAAGTTGCCGGCGCAAAACTACCTCGCCAAAGAAACGGCGAAACAACTGCGCGCTTATTTTGCCAAACCGCGCAATCATCGTTTTGATTTGCCTTTGCGCCGCGCGCCGACTCCGCATCAGCGCAAAGTGCGCGAAGTGTTGCGGGATGTGCCTTTTGGCGAAATCATCGCCTACAAAGAAATCGCCCGGCGCATCAAAAGCAGCGCGCGCGCTGTCGGCGGTGCTTGCAGATGCAATCTTGCCGTGCTTGTCGTCCCGTGTCATCGTGTTGTCGCGGCGGACGGCATCGGCGGTTTTTGCGGCGGCGAAAACGCGATACCGGCAAAACGATGGCTGTTGAATCACGAAGGCGTCAGTTTATAAAAGGCGACAATGCGCGATGGATGACGATGAATTGATGCAAAGTTTTCGCCACCGGCTTATGTTTGCCGATGGTTGCGCGCGCGAAACTGTGAGCGGTTATATGTTTGACTTGCGGGGTTTGCGGAAGTTTGTCGGCGGGCGCGGCGGTGTTTTGGCAAATGCCACCGCGCAGGACATAGCCGATTATCTCGCCCATCTGGGCGAAAGCGGGCGGGCGTCATCTTCGCTATGCCGCATATTGTCGTCAAGCCGCCGCTTCTATCGCCATTTGATTGAAAGCGGAATGCGAAAAGACGACCCTTGCGAACATCTGCGACAAGTGCGCCGCCGCCGCCCTTTGCCAAAAACGCCGGGCGAGACGGAAGTCGCCGATATTCTCGCCGCGCCGAATGCCGAAACGCCGTCCGGTTTGCGCGATGCGGCAATGCTGGAATTGATGTATGCCAGCGGCTTGCGGGTGTCGGAATTGGTCAAGTTGCCGGTTGATGCCGTCCGCATGGACATCGGCGCGGCGCACATAGCGGGCAAAGGTGGCAAAGAGCGGATAGTGCCTTTCAATGACGCCGCCGCCGATCTTTGCACAAGATACTTCCAAAGCGCCCGCCCGCAGTTGATAATGAATGCGGGAAAAGAATCATCGGGCGCTTTTTTTGTCAGCCGATACGGCGCGGCGATGACGCGCCAGTCGTTTTGGCAAATCATCAAAAAACACGCGGCAAAAGCGGGCATAACCCGCCCCCTTTCGCCGCATGCGCTTCGTCATGCTTTCGCCACGCATCTGGTCAATAACGGCGCGGATTTGCGGGCGGTGCAACTAATGCTCGGACACGCCAGCATTTCCACAACCCAGATATACGCCCAAATAGCGGCAAAAAGATTAGCAGCCCTCCACGCCAAACACCACCCCCGCGGCTAACTGCCCCCCCCCCGATTTTCACAAGCGCATTTTTTGCCGCCGCAAAAGAATGACGCCCTTTCGGGGTTTTAATAATGTCGCCGCTATCGCGGCGATGGATTCCCGCCTGCGCGGGAATGACGAGGGGGCGGAATGGGGTTATTCGGTGAAGATGTTTTTGGCTTTTTGGAGCCATGATTCGCCTTTGGGAGTGTGGGTTTTTTGCAAACTTTTGTCAAACTCGCGCAGGAGGGTTTTTTGTTCCTCGCTCAAATTGACCGGCGTCTCCACGATGATGCGGCAGAACATGTCGCCCCTGCCGCCGCTTCTTAATCTTGCGATGCCTTCGCCGCGCAAGCGCAACATTCCGCCGCTTTGCGTCTCCGGCGGGATTGTTATCTTTATCTTGCCGCCGCCGAGTTTGGGAATGTTTATCGCCCCGCCGAGTGCCGCCGTTGTGATGGATACCGGCATTGCAAAATGCAGGTTTTCGCCGTCGCGGCGAAAAATCGCATGCGGTTGCACGCGCATTCTCAATAATACTTCGCCTTTTTCCAATCTTAAGCGAATCATCTCGCCGTCATCAACACCGCCGGGTACCGCCGCTTCTATCTTCCTCGGTGCTTCAATACTGCCGCCGCCGCCGCATTCCCGGCATGGCGATTTGATAATCTGTCCCGCTCCGCGGCATGCGCCGCATGTTTGTTGCAAAGTGAAAAAACCGCGCGATACCCGCACCTGACCAT
The DNA here is from genome assembly GCA_051009015.1 of Gammaproteobacteria bacterium. GTDB lineage: Bacteria > Pseudomonadota > Gammaproteobacteria > Tethybacterales > Persebacteraceae > JAHRAH01. The sequence continues at coordinate 4,938 of JBPCWZ010000010.1, forward strand.
TGCCGCCGCATGTTGTGCATACCGCCGGCTTTGTGCCGCGTTTTGCTCCGCTGCCGCCGCAAGAATCGCACGGCGAGGGGAGTGTCATCTTAATGGTTTTTTTGCAACCCAATGCCGCTTCTTCAAAACTGACATGCAAATCAAAAACGCGCTGTGCCGCTTTTTGCTGACCGCCGCCGCCGAAAAAGTTGCCGAATATGTCGTCAAAAACGCCGGAAAAATCCGGCTGTCCGCCGCCGCCGTGAAAACCGCCGCCGCCGGAGTGTTCAAATGCCTGATGCCCGAATCGGTCATACGCTTCGCGCTTTTGCGGGTCGGACAAAGTGTCAAATGCCTCGCGCACTTGCTTGAACTTATCCTCGGCGGCGGGGTTGTCGGGGTTGCGGTCGGGATGATATTTTTGCGTCAGTCGCCGATAGGCGGTCTTTATCTCATCCCTGCCTGCGCCTTTGCTTACGCCAAGTATGGCGTAATAATCTTCCTTCATCGCCGCCCCCGCGGATGGTTGATGCCGCCTTATTTTTTGTTGTCATCAACCTCACTAAACTCGGCGTCAACCGTGCTGTCCTCGCTTTTGCCGCTTTCTTTTTGCTCGGTTTTTTCGGCAAACGCGCGCGCCGCTTCTACCAACGCCTGCGTTTTGCTTTGCATCTCGGCGATGTTGTCGCCTTCTGCCGCTTGTTCCGCTTCTTGCACTGCCGCTTCTATTTTTTCCTTGTCGGCGACATCCGGGTTTTCGTCCAGTTGCCGCCGCACCGATGCGACAATGCTTTCGGTGGTATTGCGGACTTTGGCAAGTTCCACCTGTTTCCTGTCCTCCTCCGCATGCGCTTTTGCGTCCTGTTCCATCTGGCGAATTTCTGCTTCGCTGACGCCGGAGCCGGATTGGATGGTAATGTTATTCTCCCTGCCGGTTTTTTTGTCGCGCGCCGATACTTGCAAGATGCCGTTGGCGTCTATGTCAAAGGCGACTTCTATTTCCGGCATGCCACGAGGGGCGGGGGGGATGCCGTCCAGATTAAAGTTGCCCAGCAATTTGTTGCCGGAGGCGACTTCGCGCTCGCCTTGCAAAACACGCACGGTAACCGCCGGTTGATTGTCGGCGGCGGTGGAAAACACTTTTGCGGTTTTGGTCGGGATGGTGGTGTTTTTTTCTATCAGCCTTGTCATCACGCCGCCTTCGGTTTCTATGCCGAGCGACAAGGGCGTGACATCAAGCAGTGAAACATCCTTGACATCGCCTAGCAAAATCGCGCCTTGTATCGCCGCGCCCATGGCAACCGCTTCGTCCGGATTGATATCGCGGCGAATGTTGGCATTGCCGAAGATTTTCTTGACTTGCTCTTGTACCGCTGGCATACGCGTCATTCCGCCGACGATAAGCACTTCGTCTATTTTGCCGTCCAGTTTGGCATCTTTAATGGCGGTTTCGCACGGGGCTTTGGTGCGGGCGATGAGTTTTACCGTCAAACTTTCCAGTTTGGCGCGCGTGAGCGAAGTGACTAAGTGCTTCGGACCCGTTTGGTCTGCGGTAATGTAGGGGAGGTTGACATCCGTTTGCTCTGCGGTGGACAACTCTATCTTTGCCTTTTCCGCCGCTTCCCGAAGTCGCTGCAGCGCGCTGGCATCGCTGAGTTTCATTCCCTCCTGCTTTTGGAACTCGTCCAGCAGATGATTGATGAGCGCCTGGTCAAAATCCTCGCCGCCGAGGTGTGTGTCGCCGTTGGTGGAGAGAACTTCAAATTGCTTATCGCCGTCAACATCGGCTATCTCTATGATGGAAATGTCAAAAGTGCCGCCGCCGAGGTCGAACACGGCTATCTTTTTGTCGATGGCGTTTTTGTCCATGCCAAAGGCAAGCGCCGCCGCTGTCGGCTCGTTGATAATGCGCCGCACTTTCAAACCGGCGATGCGCCCGGCGTCTTTGGTCGCCTGCCGCTGGGGATCGTTGAAGTATGCCGGTACGGTAATGACCGCTTCGGTCACTTTCGCGCCAAGGTAATCTTCGGCGGCTTTTTTCATCTTTTGCAACACTTTTGCCGATATTTCCAGCGGCGCCATTTTTTTGCCATTGACCTGCACCCATGCATCGCCGTTGTCGGCGCGGACAATGTCAAAAGGCGCGGTGGCGCTTATCTTTTTGGTTTCGTCGTCATCGTGCCGCCGCCCTATCAAACGCTTGATGGCGAAGAGGGTGTTGTGGGGGTTTGTCACGGCTTGGCGTTTTGCCGCCGCGCCGACCAGTGTTTTGTCGTCGGCGAAAGCGACGACGGACGGAGTCGTGCGCGTGCCTTCGGCGTTTTCTATCACGCGCGCTTTGTCGTTCTCCACGATGCTGACGCAGGAGTTTGTGGTGCCAAGATCAATGCCGATGATTTTGCTCATGGTTGTGTTCCTCTTTGGGTGTGTTTTTGGTTGGTTATTCGTCTTTGCCGCCGGTTTGGTTTTCGGCGGTGGGTTTGTCGCTTTCGCTTTGTTGCGCCGCGGGCTTGCTGTCGCTTTCGTTTTGTTGTGTCGCGGATTTGCCGTTGCTTTCGCTCTGCTGTGCCGCGGGTTTGCTGACGATGACGCTCGCCGGGCGCAAAAGACGCGAGTTTATGGTGTAGCCGGTTCGCACAGTGTGCACAACGGCATCCTTGGGCAGTCCGGCGTTTTCTTCGGTTGCAACCGCTTCATGCAATTCGGGGTCAAACACCACGCCGTTGTCCGGACGGACGGGGAGGATGTTGTTCTTTTGCAATTCCGAGTCGGTTTTTTGCTGCATGGCTTTGATGCCCTGACGCAAGTTGTCGGCGGTTTGGTTTTCATCGCCGATGGCGAGGTCAAAGCAATCACGCACATCACACATCGCCAAAGCGATTTTTTCCACCGCCCGATTAACGGCGGTTTCAGTCTCGCGTCCGGCGCGGCGGCAGAGGTTGTCCAATTCGGCGGCTTTGCGCATAAGAAGTTCGTATTGTTTCGCGGCTTCTTGTTTTTCCGCCGTCAAAGCGTGTTCGTGCTTTTCCGCTGTTTCTTGTAGTGCTACTGCCAATGCGCGTTCGTGACTTTCTGCCGCTTCTTGTAGGGCTACTGCCAAAGCGTGTTCGTGCTTTTCTGCTGCTTCTTGTAGCGCCGTTGTCAAAGCGTCATCTGTCGCCGCAGTTTTATCTGCTATTTTGTCGTCGACGGGGGGGACGGCGTTATCGGTTGCCGCCGTTTGTTTGTCATCGCCTTGTTCGGCGATGGCGTCTTCCGCGATTGGTTTGTCATCGGCTGCCGCCGTTTGCTCGCCATCGCCTTGTTCGGCGATAGCGTCTTCCGTGGTTGGTTTGTCATCGGCTGCCGCCGTTTGTTTGTCATCGTCTTGTTCGGCGATGGCGTCTTCCGCGGTTGGTTTGTTATCGGTTGCCGCCGTTTGCTCGCCATCGTCTTGCTTGGCGTTGGCATCGCCCGTTGTTTGTTTGTCATCGCCTTGTTTGGCGATAGCACCTTCCACAGCCGATTTGTTATCGGTTGCAATTGCTTTGTTGTCGTTGCCGGTTTTTTTGTCGGCAGTGCCGCCAAAAAAGACCCAAATGCGGCGAACGACAACAAAAACCCCGCCGCCGGGTTCTTTGTCGCCGGGGGGTTCGGGGGTGTTGTTGGTTTTTGGCATGGGAAATCGTCTCTCTGCCATTGTCATATAAAATCGCCCTGCCATTTTTCAACCCCCCGCGGCGAATTTAATGAAAAAAGTTTTATCCGCCGGTTTGTTTGACGACAATGCGGGCGAAGCGGCGTTTGCCGACTTGTACTAGGGCGGCGGTGTCTTTTGGCAGTTTGCGCTCGCCATCCTTCTCTGTATTGCCGTCAATTTTGACCGCGCCCTGGGCGATTAATCTTCTGCCTTCGGAGGAAGATGGCACAAGGCGGGCGTCTTTCAACAGATAAAAAAGCGGCGGCGACATTCCGCCGTCATCGGCATAAACAACAACTTCGGCGACTTTTGCCGGTGCGCCGCCGCTCGCGATGGTTTGGAACTCTTCCGCCGCCGCTATTGCCGCATTTTCGCCGCAAAAGCGCGCCGTCAGTTCATGCGCAAGTTGCCGTTTATAAATAACCGGATTTTCGCCGCCCGCCGTTTGTTGTTTCATCTTTTTTATGGCATCGGCGGGTTGCGCCGACAGGAGTTGATAATACTCCCACATCAAATCGTCCGATGCCGACATGGTTTTGCCGTAGAGTTGCGCCGCCGGTTCGCTAATGCCGATATGATTGCCGTAACTTTTTGACATTTTGCGCGCGCCGTCCAAACCGCGCAAAAGCGGCATTGTCAATATGCATTGCGCGGGTTTGCCTTCCTGCCTTTGCAGTTCGCGCCCGACGAGGAGGTTGAACTTCTGGTCGCTGCCGCCGAGTTCAACATCGGCATTTAATGCCACGGAATCATAACCCTGCATTAGAGGATACAACATTTCGCGCACCGATATCGGCGCGTTTTGGCGCATTCGGCGGGAGAAATCATCCCGCTCCAACAACCGGGCGACGGTATATCGCCCCGCCAGCATTAGCATATCGGCGGCGGTCATTTTGCCAAACCATTCCGAGTTGCGGCGTACTTCGGTTTGTTCGGCATTTAAGATTTTTGCCATCTGTGCAAAGTAGGTTTCGGCGTTGTTATCAATCTCTTGCGGCGTCATCGGCGGGCGGGCGGTGTTTCTGCCGCTGGGGTCGCCGATTCTCGCCGTGTAATCGCCGATGAGAAAAATAACAATATGCCCCATCTCCTGAAAATGACGCATCTTTTGCATCAGGACGGTATGTCCAAGATGCAAGTCGGGTGCTGTCGGGTCAAAACCGGCTTTTATCCGCAAAGGACGCCCTTCGGCAAGTTTGCGCTCCAATTCGCCTTCGGGCAGCGATTCTTCGCAACCGCGCATGAGCAATTGCAGTTGTTGTGCGGGCGCTTTCATCTTTGCGGATAGTTGATATTTGCCGAATGTTGCCGGATTTTGTTGTCTTTTGCCGTTTTTTGCCGACAATGCCGGTTTTGGTATCAACCGCGGCGGCGGGCGAAATCGGCAAGATAATCGGACAAAGCCCGCGTTGCGGCGATTGTCGTGGCATTGTAAAGCGAAGCGCGGCAGCCGCCCAAAACCGCATGCCCCTTCAAGCCCAGCAAACCCGCATCTTCCGCGCCGCGCAAAAAATCCGCCGTCAGGGTATCGGATGGCAGAAAAAACGGAATATTCATCCGCGACCTCACGGATGCATCCGCAACATGACAGCGGTAAAAACCGGTATCCAGCACTTGATAAATCATTTGCGATTTTTGCGCGCTTTGGCTTTCCATCTCCGGCACGCCGCCTTGTTCTTTCAGCCATTCCAATACCAGCATCGTCAGATAAATGTTGAAAGACGGCGGCGTGTTTGCCATGGAATCGTTTTCAATCTGCAGCGGGTAATGCCATATCATCGGCGTGTCGGCGCGCGGGCGGATGAGGTCTTTTCGCACGATGACAATGGTCACTCCCGCGGCGCCGAGGTTTTTTTGGGCACCGGCATAAACGATGCCGTAGTCGGCAATGTTAATCATGCGCGAGGCGATGTTGGATGACATGTCGGCGACAAGCGGGGCAAGGGTTTGCGGCGGTTTGGCAAACTCGGTGCCATGCACCGTTTCGTTGTCGGCGTAATGAAAAAACTTCGCCCCTTGCGGCTCCTGCCATTGTGTTGGCAGGGTTTTGTATTCGCCGCTTTCGTCGTCGGCGACAACTTCGGCGCGGCAGTATTTTTTGCCTTCGTTTGCGGCGCGGCGCGACCAATGCCCGCTTATCAAATAAGCGGCGGTGTCGGTCGCTTCGGCAAGGTTTAGCGGAATGGCGGCGGCTTGGCCGGTCGCGCCGCCGGACAGAAAAAGGACGGCGTAATCGTTTGGAATATTCAGCAGTTCGCGCAAGAGCGATTCGGCGCGGGCATGGACGGCAATAAACTTTTCGCCGCGGTGCGAGAGTTCCATAACGGACGCGCCGAGATTTTGATAATCGCAAAACTCGGCTTGCGCCTGTTCCATCACGGCATCCGGCAGGCGGCAGGGGCCCGGGTTGAAGTTGTAAGCGCGCTGCATATTGACCGCCGATTATAACACAACGGCGAAAGGCGCGGCGGCGCAAAAAATGGCGCAAAAATACTTTTTATTTATGTCAAATTCGGCGGGTAAAAATAGTAGAATACGCGGTTGCACAAGATGACGCATTTAGGTATGTTTGGCACACATCGGAGTCGGCGGGGCTGATGCCGCTTTTTCGCTTGGCGGTATCGCGCTGGCGGTTGTCGGCGGGCGCGGTTTTGATATTGCTAATGGCGCTGAGCGCCGAGGGTGATGTCGCGGATGGCAAGGCATCGCCTTTTGTTGTTGCATCATCGGGCGGCGCGGCGGCGGCGGGTTTTTCTTATGGCGATTGGCTGAAAGCGCGGCGGGCGTATTCGGACACCGCCGACAATGCGCCAAAACAACAACAGGAAAAACCGGCGACCATCGGCAGTTTCTGGAGCGGTATTGCCGAAGATATCGGCGAGCGGGCATTGGAAAGAGTGCGCGGTTCGGTTTTGGGCGTGCTGCCGCAGGAGTCGGAGTTTCGCGATTTGCTGGTGCGTTATGGCAACGGCGAAGATGTCAGCATGGGCGATTGGCGGGAGATTCGCTTTGCCCGGTTGAGTGATGACATTCGCGGCGCGCCTTTGGCGTTGTATGCCGATGGCGAGCGGGCATTGGCGGATGCTTTGTCGGAAGCGGCGCGGGAGCGTTTGGCTTTTGTTCGCCGCGCGCGGGTGGATTTGCAAACTCCCCTCGGCGGTCGGCGGGGGCAGTTGGGTGTTGATGCGGCGGGTGCTTTGCGACTGACGGATGACGATGTCATTGGCTGGCAGTTGCGGGCTTTTGGCGGCGAGGACGATGCCGCAGGCGGCAATGCCGGTTTGTTTTGGCGGCTGGCGGTCAATCGTACCGGGCTGGCGGGGGTGAATGTCTTTTTGGATTATGAGGAGGACGATGAAGCGGGCGGTTTTTGGCGCTGGTCGGTTGGCGGCGAATACAAAACCCGCTACGGCGGCATATCGGCAAACCGGTATGAAGTTTTGACGGAAGCGAGAGTTTTGGCGGACGGCAGCCGCGCATACAGCAGGGACGGGATAGACGCGGATGCGGAGTTGTTTGTGCCGGGTTATGAGTTTGTGCGCGCGCGCGTGGGTTATTACCAATGGCGGGGCGAGTTTGGCGATGACGATGACGAAGGGTTTCGTTTCGGTGTGGCTTTTTTGCCGGGCGCCGGTTTGGAGTTTGGCGTGGAATATGACGAAAACAGCGGGGAGTGGGGCGGCAACTTGACATATTCGCGGCGCTTTGGCGCACCTTCGCCGTCGGCGGCAAGCGCTCCGGCGACATTTGACCCGCGCCGTCATTTCTTTGACGCGGTGCGGCGGGAGTATGGTCAGAGGATAAGCCGCACCGAGCAAGGCGGCAATCCGCTGGTGGCGAACTTGATATCCCTGCGGGCGGATGTTGCGGCGACGATACAAGCGGACGGGTTTTTGGCGACGGTTACGCGCAGCGGCGATAACTTGTCGGACGGCACAAGCCGCTATGAGCGTTATCCGGTAATGCTGGCGCGGGATATTACCATAGAGGTTGGCGGCGGCGGAAGGTCCGTTGCGGCGGTGTTTCGTCAGGACAGCGGCGATTGGCTTTTGGCATTGGAAGACGATACGCGGGTGGCGTTTTTGCAGCAGGGGACTTTGCTGGCGGCGTATTCGGGCGCCGGAGAGGTGGACAGGGCGCGCGGTCGTCTGCCGGGGGTTTTGGTTGTGCCGGGGACGGTGACTTTGTATCTGGGCGGTACGCGTTTGGCTTTTGATTTGCGCGAGCGGCGGGAGGTGGCGGATATAACACTGCACGAAGGCGTTTTGACCATCGGCGGCGGGCGGTCGTCATCGCCGTCTTATTCGGTTGCGGTGCTGGCGAGTTCCCGGGTGTTGCTGGCGGATGATGACAACAACCTGATAACAATATCGTGCGACGACGAAGGGCACAGTTCGCAGCCGGGCGCGCAGGCGTTTTGTTCTTACGGGGCGGTTTTTGACGCCGATGGTTTTGCCGATGGCTTGTGGCATCTGGCGGCATCGCGGCGCGAAAGCGCGGCGGGGACGATACGCATATCAACAAACACGCCGTCTTTGACTTTGTCGGCGGCGGTTGTTGAGGGTGCCGGCGTTATCGGCTTGCGGCGGTTGTCGGCGCAGTTGTTTGCGTTGTCTCTGGTCGGTGCGGGTGCCGGTGATATTGCCCGGGCCGGTTTGGTCTTTACCGAAAGCGGCGGCAGGTTTGCGCCGCAAACGCTCAGTTTGCGGATACAAGTGGCATCGTCATTGGCGGTGCAGGTGCGGCGGGCCGATGTCGGGTTATTGACGGAAGTGCCGGCTTTGGCGGTTGCGACTGTTGTCGGCATTGGCGGCGGCGGCGGTTATGCCTACCGGCTGGCTGCTGCGCATGCTTTGTTTTCGCTGCGGCTGGCGGATGGTTTGGCGGTGGCGGATTATGTCAATGCCGCGTCATCGCCGGTTGTTTCGCCTTTGACGATAGCGGTGTCGGATGGTTTGAATACGGCATTGACGATAACGGCGTTATTTACCATAGCCGACCCGCCGCCGGTTTCCATCACTTTGGCGCATCGGGCGGCGATGGGCGTGGGGCAAGCCCTGCCGGTGGCGACTTTGCATGTCGGCGGCGGTTATGTGCGCTCGGCGTATACGCTGCAGGTTGCGGCGGGCGGTGCTTACGGCGGCATTGGCATGTCGGCATTGGCGGACGGCGGCGCGCAGATTATTCTTACCGCCGGTGCGCAGTCGGGTTTGATAACCATAACGGCGATGGCGGATGACAATCATAACAACACCGGCGCGGGGCTTGCGGTTTGGACTGTGCGGGTTGTTGATGGTTTGTTGCTGTCGCCGCCGCCTTTGTTTGCCGGAGTGCTGACAATCACAACGGACAATGCGGCGGGCAATGTCCCGCGCGATTTGGGCAGTTTTGTGGCGACGGGCGCGAACGGGGCTTTGGTTTTCACTTCGCAGTTGCCGCCGTATTTGCGTTTGCTTGTGCGCGGCGACAGCGCATTGTTGCGCTTGCAAAGCGCGCCGGTTGTCGCCGGTGTGATAACGGTGCCGGTAAGCGTGCGCGAGGATGTCATTAACGGGCGCGAGAGCGCGACAACGATAACTTTGGCGGTGGTGAATCCGCCTCAGTTGGTGGCGGATTTGGCGGGGTTGCAAAATGCGGTAATAACCGGCGTGGCGACATTGGCGACGGTTTCGGTTTCGGGGGGTTATGTTAATAATGGCGATGGTTATTCCGTCGGCATATCGCCTTTGGCGGGTTTGGCATTAATCACAACGGGGGATTTTTACACCCTTGCGGTATTGACGGCGAATAATCCGATAGTGCTGACTTTGACGGTAATAGCGGACGATGACCATCCGAATGTATCGGCGGCTACCTTGTCGGCGGTCATCACGGCGGCGGATATGCTGGTATTGAATGGCGGCGGTTCTTTTGTGGTGACGGCGGGCGCGGTTGGCAGGGAGTTGGCGCAACTTCGGGCGGCGGGCGGTTTGTTGCCGTATCGTTTTGGCGCGTTGTTTAATGGCGGCAATTTGTTTGATGTCTCCGGCGGCGGGGTATCGGCGGCGATAAGCATCGCGGCGGCTGGCTGGAATGATTACACAAGCGGCAGGGTTTTGACGCTGTCGGCGACGGTGTCGGATTCTTCATCGGAAGTTATGCTGGCGACTGCGGCATTGACGGCATCAATGGTTTTGCCGCCGGTGTCGGTTGAAGGGTTTTATGTTTCGCGGCGTTATACGGCGGGTTTGTCATCCGCTACCATATTGACCTTGTCCGCATCGGGCGGTGCCGATGCTGTTGATGGCGGCGATGGCGGTTTTGTTTACGGGCGGGTTGGCGCGGTTGTCGCCGGGGTTTCGTTGTTGTCGTCGGGCGAAGTGTTGTTGTCGTCCGCTGTTCCTTCGGTTATTGTGATGACGGCTTCGGCGCGCGACAGTTATGCGGGCGATGACAATGCCGGGGCGACTATTACGATTAGTTTGACGGCGCATGCCGGCGATATTCGCATCGGGGCGATTGGCAATGCCTATTTGTATGCCGAGACGGGTGCGGAGTTTGACATTGTTACTTTGACGGCTTTCGGCGGCGAGGGGGTGATTACTTTGGGCGTGCCGGATGATGCGGTCGGTTATGAGATAAGGCAGTTGTCGGTATTGCGTGTCAGCAGCGAGGAAAGCCGGACAGTGACGGCGACAATATCCGCGGACGATGGCGCGGGCGGTTCTCCGGCGGCGGAGTATTTGTTGACTATCACAATACTGCCGCAGATGGCATTGACGATAGACAACGAAAGATTGACGGTGACGACAAGATTGCCCGCCGGTGCTGTCGGGGCATTGGCGGCATCGTTGTCGGTATCGGGCGGCAACGGCGTTTATGTTTATGAGGGCGATAATGCCGATGTCGGTTTGTTGCTTCGCCGGCGGGGGGCGAGTTTGCAGTGGCGGGGCGTTGCAGCCCGCAATAATGCCGGTGAAGAATCGCAGGGGGCTTTTGTGGTAAGTGATACTTCGCAACCGCCGCGGAAGATAACGATGACATTATTGACGGTGGTGTATGTTCATCCGCCGATAGTGGAAGCGGCGGCGGAGGGCGTTGTTTCGCGGGCGATAACGAATATTGTGCTGACGGCGGCAAGCATCAGCATAGGCGGCGGTTCGGGTTTGGGTTATGCGGCAAGCGTCATTGGCATAAGCGGCGCGGTATCGGCGAGTGTTTTGGCGGATGGCAATGTGGAAGTTCGCGGCTTGGCGGCGGGCGAGGGGGTTATTACCATAACGGCGGCGGATAATCATCCGGGCAGTGCCGATGCGGCTTTGTCATTGTCCATTACTTTTGTTGACCGGCTGGCGTTTGCCGGTTTGCCGGTTGATGCGATAACGATAACGACATACGCAAACGACTGGCGTTTGTCTTTGACATTATCGGGCGGCAACGGCGATTATGCCTACGGCAGTGATATTAATGATGTGATAGGGGGCGCGGAGTTGCAGCAGGTATCCATATTGTTTGCGCCATCGGTTGCATTGGCGAATGTGCAGACGGTCAGCATAGCGGTCAGCGGCACCGACAGGGAAGAGGAAAGTTTGGCGCAAAGCGTATCGGCGGCGATAACTGTGGTGATGATTGACCCGCCGGCATTGTCCGCCAGTGTGTATCCTCCCCTGCCCCGGGCGGTTGTTTCCGGCAGGTTCGGGCAGTTATTGTCGGTCACGGGCGGTTATGCGCCGGATGGTTATGATGTGCGCATAACGGCAGGCGGCGATGACCCGTTGCTGGTGAGTTTGATAAGGGGAGACCGCATTAGCATTCTTGCCCTGCCGGAGGGCTTGTTGCAAACGGTGACGGCGACGATGGTTGTTGATGACGCCCATCCCAATATTGCGCCGGTTACTTTGACGGTAACGGTCATCGGCTTTGATAACTTGCAAATTCAGGCGGACAATGCGCAGGGCAATGCCGGCGGTTTTGCCCGGGCATCTTTCGGCGTGCCTGCGCACGGGCTTTTGGCGTTTAGCGTCAATGGCGGCATTGGCGCTATTTCGCTGTCGGTTGTCGGCGATGTTGACCAGCGCGATATGTTTGCGGCGGAGATTAATGCCGAAGGGCGGGCGACTTTGCGTGCGCGCCGTTTGCACTGGCAGGATTTGGAGCGGGAGTTGCTGGTATCGCGCACGACGGTGCAGCAGTTTGCCATAGTGGCGATGGATTCGTTTTCGCCGCCGTTGCTTGCAACGGCATCGGTGACGGTGGAGTTGTCCGCCGTGCCCGTTATTGCATGGGCATTTCCGGCGGCGGGCGGCATTACAACGCACATTATCCGGAATGCGGCGGCAACGGTGCATGCTACCGGCGGGGTGGATCTCTTGCGCGCCGATGCCCGCTTTGCCGGAAGTCCGGATGTGCTGCCGGGCTTTTCGTTTTCGGTTTTGGGGGAAGGCGGCGGTTTTGTTACTTTGTCCGATGCCCGCCGCGCCGAGTTGCGGGTTTCCACGGGTTTGACCGGCGCGGTAATGTTTACGGTTGAAATTAATGACCGCTTGCTTGCCGACGAAGCACCGCCTCATTCGGCAAGATTGACTTTGACATTCGCCGCCAATGCGCTGACGCCGCTGAGTATTTTTGCCCGCCCGGGGCGGGTTACACAACTTATCAATGCCGCCTTTACCGGGCGGACTTTGGCAAGCATCAGCGTGGCAAACGCTTTTGGCGAGGCGGCTTTTAATGCCGATTTGCCGCCTTTGCTCGGCGGCGGGGCAAGCCCTTACAGTTTGACGACAAGCGCCAATATTGCTTATATCGTTGCATCATCCGCCGATGATGCGGCGCGCACGGTAACGGCTTTTGTCCGGGCGGCGGACGAATTGAATGCCGTGCGCCGCTTGTCGGGCATTGAACCGGCAACGGCGGAGATAGCGATTATCACCCGGCGGGCGCGGGAGGCGTATTTTGCGCCGGTTAGCGTCGGACCCGGCGCGGCGGTATTGATAAACGGCGAATACCGGCGGGACGGCGCAAGAGATTGGGCATTTACCGTGGAGTTTGACTTGCGGGCGGATGATTTTGTCATTGAACATCTGGGCGCCGATGCCGCTTGCGATTTGAGCGTGCATCTGCAAAGCCGGGGGACGAGCGGCGACAACGATTACCGGCAGGTTAATACCACCGGCTTGTCGCCGTGCCGGGTGCGGGTTTCGGTGCGTTCCGGCTTGCGGCAAAACCGCGATGATATGGTCGTCTCCCTCACGGTCAGCGGCGACGGCGATGGCGATGTATCAACCCCCCGCATCAGCGCGGCGGTTACGCTTCGGTGGGTCAATGACCGCATACGGGCTTTTGCGCCATCGGCGCCGATAACGGCGACAGTGCGCACAAACAACCCGCAAATCATCGCGACAATGTCTTCCTATCTTGCCATTAGCGCCGGTTATGCGGCGGCGGCGGATTCGCAGTATATTTTCATTCGCAACCTGCCGCATATTCGCCATGCCGTTGCACAAAGCGAGTTATTGATATCGGCAAATGTGCCGCAGGAGGGCGTGGGTTTGCCGCTGAATACGGTTTATGTGCTGAAAGCAACGGGCAGCGCCGAAGTGCGGGATTCGCTGGCGCCGCTTGTTACCAGCAGTGTTACGATAACGGTGGTTTTTGTTGATGCCGATGGTTTGCCGCCGCTGTCGGCTTTTGTCGTCGGCACGCAGCATGCGCAGCCGCTCATCGGCTCTTTGTTTGCCGTGGCGACTTTGGCGATATCCGGCGGTTTCGGTCCGGCGCAGTTTGCGGCGGATGAAAGCGGGCGGGGGTATTTTGTCAATGGCAGCATTGTGCTGGTGTCATCGGCATCGCCGGCGGTTATCACCGCATCCGTTATCGCCAATGACGACCATGCGAGCACCGATTCATATTTGCTGAAACTGACGGCGACTTTGCTGCCGCCGCTGGGCTTGCGCATTGCGCCTTTGACGGTGACGACAAGGGTATCGCCCGGCGATGCGCTTTCGTTTGCCGGTTCGCTTTCGCTGTTTGGCGGCAAGCCGCCGGTGCGGGTGTCTTCCGGCGTGTTGCTCGGCGGCGACAACCTGCTGTTTTTGGAAAACAACAACGGCGATTTGACCTGGAGCGGGCGGACGGCGCGCGCCGGCGTCGGCGAAGTGTTGCAAGATGCGGTGGTATTGACCGATTCGTCTACGCCGCCGAGGGTGTCGCGGGTTGCGGGGATAACGCTGGTTTATGTGCATCCGCCGTCTGTCGCCATGACCTTGCGCACTTTGCAAACCATCGCCGCCGCCGGGCAGACGGTTGTTGCCGCTACCGCCGGTTTTGCCGCCGGGCGGCTGGATTATGAACTGCGGGTTTTGACCATCGGCGGCGCATCGGCGACGGCATTTGGCGACGGCGTGAGTTTGTTTGTGCGCGGTTATGAGTCCGGCTCGGCAACCATCACCGTCATCGGCGACGACAACCATCCGGATACGCCCGATGCTACTGCCGCTTTGACGATAGCATTCGGCGGCGATATTGCCGCCGGTTTGCCGCCGCCGCTTGTCAATGCGCCGCGGACGATAACCTCGCGCTCTCCGGACAGGAATGTGCTGGCGGCGCCGTCTTTGACCATCTTCGGCGGCACCCGCCCCTATCGTTTCTGGCGGGTTAATGGCGTGCCGTCTCCGGCGATATCGGTCGGCGAAGATGGCGGCGTGTTTTATCAAACGCCGCCGCCGCCGTATCGCCTGACGCTGACGGTGGCGGCGGCGGCAAATATCGCCAATGGCGGTGTTTCCGCTACGGCAACGGCGCGCTTTACTTTGGCTGCCGTGCCGCCCGCGCCGGTCGCTTTTGCCGTCGCATCCTATGACGGCGCGGTGCTGACCGGCACTTCGGCTTTTGCCACTTTGCATGTCGGCGGCGGTTTTGTCAATGCCGGCAGTGCCTATTCGCTTTCGGCATCGGGCGGCGGTATCGGCATATCGCTGACCGATGGCACGGTCGTCATTGTCGAGATAACCGCGCTTGTGCCGCAAACTATCGCCGCAACGATTCGCGCCGATGACGACCATTTGGATACTCTGCCGGTATCGGTGTTTTTGACGGTGACGGCGGCACGGGTCGCTGTTATTGACGGGCGGCGCAGTTTCCGCCTGACCATCGGCGCCGATGGCAGGGTGTTGGAGCGTTTTGCCGCATCCGGCGGCGATCCGGCTGACCGGTGGAGTTTGGCATTGGCACCGGGCGGCGACGAGCAGCCGCCGCTGTTTGCGCTGACCGAAGACGGGCAGTTGTCGGCGCGGCGTTTGGGCTGGACGGATTTGCTGGGCAATATCGGCGCATTGACTCAGCGGTTTTCGCTTGTCGCCGGAGTTGGCGATTATGCGGCAACGGCGGCATTGGCGGCTTTTGTTGTTTTGCCGCCGGTTACGGCAAATGTCTCCGCCGTGTCGGCTACCGGTTATGTTTTGGCGACGGCGGCTTTGAGCGCATCGGGCGGTGCCGATTCCCTGCGCGATTTGCCGGGCTTTTCGGCGCGTGAGGGTTTTGACTTTTCGGTTGGCGGCGGCGGCGGGGCAAGATGGACTATTGTGCAACTTGGCGGCGATGACGATTATGGCGTTGCCTTTTTGATATCCGCCGCCGGTTCCATCACGGCGACGATTATCGCCGACGACCGCTTTTATCATGCGCTCGTGCCGGTGCGGCGGGCGACGGTGTTTTTGACTCTGGATGCCGCGCCGTTGCCGCTGTTTGATGTCAGCGCGACTTTGTCTTTGCGCTTGACGACCGAAACAACGCCCGATGCATTGCTGGCGACGGTCAATATCATCGGCGGCGTGCCGCCTTTTGTTGTTTCCGCCGAATATCTGCCGCCGGCGCGCCGTCATCCGTATTTGCTTTCCTATGACAGCGGCGACGTCGCGACTTTGCAACTGCAGCAGGGGCAATCGCCGGGGGCGGCTTTGGACGATTTGCTCGACCCGCGCGGGCCGCTGACGATGACGGCGGTTGTTGAAGTTGCCGATGCATTGTCCGCCGCCCGCGCGCTTGCCGGTGCATTGCCGGTGCGGCGGGTGTCGGTTGTCATCGCCGCCGTGCCGCCGCCGCCGATAGCGGCGCGTTTTGATACCGTCCTGCCGATAGCGGAGAATGCCCACGGCTCTCCCGCGACTTTGTTTGTCAGCGGCGGCTCGGGCGGTTATACTTTTGATGCTTTTGCCGGTGATGTCAGTGTCGGCATTACACCGGAAGGCGAAGATTATGCCCTGACTTTGCGCGCGCCCGCCGGGATTATCACGGCGACGGTGCATATTGATGACGGCCACGAGCGGACGGCTCCGGCAACGGCGTTTATTACCATCACTTCCGTGCCGCCTTTGGGCTTGCCGCGCCCCGTTGTTTTTGATTCGTCTTTGACTTTGGCGATTAGTGTCGCCGGACGCCCGCCGATAGCGACTTTGCGGGCGACCGGCGGCTTTGGCGCGCGCACTTATGCATTGGACGGCGCGCCCGCTTATCTTTCGCTGTCGGTTTTGGCAAACGGCGATGCGGCGATGGTTGTCGCCGACGGGCGCCCTTCCCTTATTGAAGAAGCCGATTTGTTGAGATATGAATTTACCGCTTTTGTTTCCGCTCCCGATTCGCCGGGGGTGGTGTCGGCGGTTTTGCTGTTGACTTTGCTGCCGCCGGTGCAGCCGGCGTCCGTCACGGCGGCTTTTGACCTGGCATTGACGGATGCCGAAACGGGCAGGGAGAACTTGTTTGCCGTCATCAGCGCATCGGGCGGTTATGTGCATAACGATTATTCGGTTGCGGTCGGTCCCGCGGCGATTGCCTCCGCCCGCGGCAGGTCGGTTTTTGTCTTTGTTGCCGACCGGAATACTCCGGTCATCGTCAATGTATCGGCGGTTGTCAATGACGATCATGCCGCAACTGCGCCGTTTTCGCTGACGGCGCAGGTTACTATCATGCCGCCTTTGCGCTTTGTGCCGGTGCCGCCGATAACCCTGACAACCCGGGCGATAGTGACCGGTGCTTTGCCGCTTTTGACTTTGTCGGCATCCGGCGGTTTTGCCAATGGTCCATATTCCATAACGCCGGACAATGCCCTGTTGCCGCCGCATTCCTATTTGTCGGTAGCATCCGGCGGCGTTATTCATTTGGTTGCGGCGACGATAACAAACACGCCTTTGACGGCGGGGCTGCAAACAATGACAGTGCGCGATTCGGCTTCGCAGCGGGAGTTTGCCGCCGCGCCTTTGACGATTGCCGTTGTGCATCCGCCATCCGTTTCAATGGCGGTTTCGCTTTTGGATTCGCGGGTTGAAACCGGTATTGACACGCCGGTAGCGACATTGCGCATTGGCGGCGGTTCCGGCGGCGGTTATGCTTTGTCGGCAACTGCCGGCATACCGGCGAGCATTCGCAATGCCACGGTGTGGGCGCGGGCGGACAGGCCGGGCAGGTTTTTGATAACGCTGACCGGCGACGACGACCATCCGCAAACGCCGGAGGTTTCCGCCGTTATTACCGTGTCGGTGGTTGGCGGTGTCGCTTTGGAGCATCCGCCGCTTTTGCAACTGACCACCCGGCTGACGCTGTCGGCGAGTGCGGCGGTTGTCTTGTCGGCTTTCGGCGGTTCCGCTCCGTATCAATATTATGCCGATGTCCCGTCTTATCTGAGTATTAATATTGATTCGGGCGAAGTGGATGTCTTGCGCGGCGGCGATGTTGCCGAAACTTTGGTTGTCTCGGCGCGCGCCGAAGATGCTTCAACGCCGCCGCTGACGGCTTTTGCTGCCATTACGGTCATTGCCGCCGACCCGCCTTCTTTGACGGTGCGCTTGCTTTTGCCCGATTTGCTGGTGCCGCAGCGGCAGGCGGCGACATTGGGGACTTTGACGGCATCCGGCGGTTATACGCTGACAAACTATGCATACACCGCCGCCGCTATCGACGCTATTTCGCTGTCGGTCAATGCCGCCGGTATTGTGTTGTTTTCCGCCGCGCAAGTGGGCGCGTATTCTCTGACTTTGGCGGCGGCGGATAATCATCCGAATGTCGCCGATGCGCGTTTGACCGTCATCGCGCGGACTTCGCCGGTTTTTGTTTTGCCGCCGCCGGATGTTGTTCTTACGCTGACGACAAGGTTGTCGGCTTTTGCGGACGGCGGCATTACTTTGCAAGCCCTTGAAGGTTTTGCCCCGCTGGAATACGGCATACTCGGCCCGGCATCGTTGTTTGTCAGCGTCAATCGTCAAAGCGGCGCGACGGGGCAGGGCGGCGGCGCGGCTCCGGCTGAGCCGGCGACGATTACCGCAACGGTCTTTGCCGTGGATTCTTCGCGCCCGCGCCAAACGGCGGAAGCATTGATAACGATGGAAGTTGAAGAGCCGCCGCCGTTGTCGGCATCGCTGCATCTTGGCGGGCGGCTTTTTGCCGTCGGGCAGTTGGCGACTTTGGCGACTTTGTCGGCAAGCGGCGGTTATGTCGCCGATGATTATCACTACGGCGCGACGATTGACGGGCGGGGCATTGACATTACCGGCAATATCGTCTCGCTGGTGCAAGATGCCCCCGGCGCGCTGACGGTTGTCGCCGTTGTTGATGACGACCATTTTGGCACGCCGCCGGTGGTGTTTGTCTGGGCGGTTACGGCGGAGGGCGCAGCCCCGGTTCGCGATACCGAAACCCCGCTGACGATTATCAACGCCCCGCCGAGGATTACGCTGATTGGCGGCGCGAGTTTGCGGGATGCTCTCACGCTTAGCGTCAATGGCGGCAGGGCGGCGGAGTTTAGCGGCAGGATAAGGGACAACCCCACGCACGAAGGGAACGGGGCATTGGCAATATCCCCCAGGGGCGTGGTAGGAAGCGGCGATGCTATCGGGGATGTGGAGGATGCACTTGATATCACGGCGGTCATCGCCGCCGCATCGCTGACGGCATTTGCGACTATCAGCGTTTCTATCACCCGCATTTTGCCGCTCATTACCGCCGACTATGAAGGCGTGCGCATCGTGCCGCTCAATGTGTCAAACATTCTCCTCGGCGCAATGGTGCCGATAACCACCGGTATTCTGCGGCTTTATCACCGCCCCGAAAACGCGTCCGGCCTCCGCTATGGGCACAGCATTGTTGCATCGCCGTCCGGTTTTGCCATTGACGATATTAGCGGCGCGCTTTCTTTGATATCGGCTTATGAAACGGCAACGATGCAAACCATAACGCTCCGGACCAAATACGCCAATGGCTTCGGCAACGGCGAGCAGGCATCCGTTACCCTGACAATATCCGCCGCCGGTGATGCCGATGGATTCCCGTCGCTTTCGGTTTCTTACACCCTCCGCGGGGGCATTGTGCCGGGCGGGGTTTTTGCGCCGGTTGCGGATGTTTCGGCATCGGGCGGTTTTGCATCGGGCGGATACCGCCTGAGTGTTTTGCCGCAAAGCAACTTGTCGGTATCTTTGCCTTCGGTGCTTGCCGCCGATGGCGATGCGTTGTTGCAAGTGAGCGCCGTTGCCGGGGCGTTTTCGGTTACCGTTGTTGTTCACGACCTTGCCAATATCACCGCATCGGCGGTTGTTTCCATTTCCATCACCCCGCGCGATTCTCTGCTGCCGTTTGTCGTAACCGGCATTGCCGTATCCGTCACCATCGGCGACGGCAGTTTGATAACGATATCAACATTGGGCGTTTCCGGCGGCGCGGGCAACAACCGCTTTTCGTTATTGGAAGATGTTAACTATCTTTCGCTAAACGCCGACGGCACTTTGCATGCCCGCGCCGGTTTTGACGCCGTGCGCAACAATATCGCCCGCCCGCGCCAAACCGTTGGCATTGAAGTATTCAGCAACGGATTGCGGGCGACGGCATCGCTAACCGCCGCTTTGGTCTTTGCCCCGCTTTCGGTTGCCATCGCCGACCCCGGCGAGTTGGCGGCACTTGTCGGGGGGACGGTAACGCTCTTTTCGCTCGCCCTTTCCGGCGGCGCCGGTGATGTCGCCAACGGCGGCTTTGCGCGCGGTTATGACATTTCTTTGATGGCGGATGCCGCCGGCGGGTTTGGCGCATCATCGGGCTTTGTCATCGCCGCCGCGCGCACAAGCGGGCTATTTACCGCAACCATCGTTGCCAATGACCGGCTGGACGGCGCGGCGTATCCGCCTTCGCCCGCAGGGTCGGCTTTTGTTACCATTACCGCTTTTCAGCCGCTCAGCGCGCATTTGCCGGCGGAAGTATTCGCCACTTCGGGATTCAACATTGCCGGCACGGTGTCGGCAAGCGGCGGCGGCGGGGAATATTCCTATTCGGCTGGCGTTGACCCGGCGCTTGGCAATGTTAGAGGCGTGGGCGAAGACGGCGAGATTTCTTTGGGTGTCCTTTTCCCTAATGTCATCTTTTCCCTGACCGCCGTTGTCAATGACGCACTTACCGTTACGCCGCCGGCAACGGCGATTATGGCGGTGCGCGCGGTGGCATTGGGTGCTTTTGCAGACCATGCCGAGGGTATTGTGCTGACGACATACCGCGCTTTTGACGCCCGTCTGGCGACTGTGGGTGTGGATATCGGCTTGCCGCCCTTCCGCTATTCCATCCTTTCGCCCGGTCCGGTTTCTTTGCTTGAAGGCACGATTGTCGTTGTCGCCGAAACTTTGACCGCCCCCGGCAGTTTGGCGATTACCTTGCAAGTGAGCGACAGTTCGCCGATAACGGATCCGTTTGTTTATGACTTTACGATATCCGTTGTTGATCCTTCGCCCCTGTCGCTTGATGCCATCGTCAATGATTCGGTGATTGACGGCTTTGCCATGACGCTGGCGACTATCGCCATCGGCGGCGGCTTGTTGTCGGACGGCAGTGCATACAGCGTTACCGTTACCGACGGGCAGTTTGGACTTGTCGGCAATACGCTGACGATGTTTGCAACGGCGGCGGGCAGTATTACGGTGACCATCCTCGCCGATGACGACCATGCCAATACGCCGCGATTGACCGGTTTGATAAGCGCTTTTGTTATTGACCGAAACACGCTTTTGCCGCCGTTTGTCGCCATTGACCGGAGTGTTTGGAATGTCCGGGTTGGCGATGCGCCGTTTGTCGCTACCGCCGATGCCCAAGGCGGCTTTGCGCCCTACCGGATGGAGTTGCAAGGCGAAGGGGCGGTTGGCTTGGCGCAGGATTTGACGCCGGGCTTTGGCATTAGCATTATCAGCGGCGGGCGGGCGGTGATATCCGTCCTGCCGCCTTCGGTGCTGGAACTGACCGGCACTATCAACGCCGTTTTGCGGGTTGCCGATTTTGTGGATAACGCTTCGCTGCTAACGCTTTCTTTGATAGTGGAAGCGCCGACTTTGGATGCCGAAGTGTTTTTGTTCGGCGGGCAGCGTTTTGGCGACAATGTCAATATCGCCGCATCGCCGACTGTCTATGCCGCGGCGCGCGGCAACTTGAGTTTGTGGCTGCCGATAGCGGCTGTGCCGCAAATGGCGCTGATTCATCATCGCGCCGCGCACATAAACGGCACTTTGGTTGTCGTCGGCGGGCTTTTGCAAAACGGCGGCTTGCAAAGCCGCGTGTTGTGGTCTGCCGACAGGGGGCGCAGTTGGCAGCATTATGATGCGCCGTTTTCGCCCCGCCGCGATGTCGGGCTGGCTGTTCATAGCGGCGCGTTGTGGGTGATGGGCGGTTTTGACGGCGCGGCAAATGACGAGTTGTGGCGCTCGCGCGACGTCGGCGGCGGCGCATCTTCGTGGCAGCGGCAGATTGACCGGCAGGAACCGCGCATTGAAGCATTGACCGACCATAATCTATTGACTTATCGCGGCACTTTGATGATCCCCGGCGGGCGCAATGCCGATGGCGGGCGGCGGGCATGGTTTTATGACGACAACGGCGATTGGACGAGCATTCGCCCGCCCCTGCCCGATGCGCCAAACAGCGGCGCGGCGGCGGTGTTGGATGACAAGTTATATTTGTTCGGCTTGGAAAGCAAAGCGCATAATGTCTATGTTTATGGCGGCGGCAACTATGCCAACGATTGGTCGTCATGCGCCAATTTGGCGATAACCATCGGCGAATATGCCAGCGGCATCGTCATAGACGGGACGATAAACATACTCGGCGGCGGCGACCGGCAGGTGCGGCGTTTGACCGGCTGCCCGCCCGCCATCCCCGGCGGCGGGCAAATGCCGCAAAATACCGAATACAATGCCCGCGCCGTTTATATGCCGCTTGCGCCGGAAGTTGTTGTGCCGCCGCCTGTAATGCGGGCGTCTTTTGCGGCGATGCCGGTTTCGCGCTTGCGCGGTGAAGTTGTCCTCGGCACCGTCATCGCCGAAGGCGGCAGTGCGCCAAACGGCTATCGCATGCGCGCTTTTGCCGCCGATGCCGCCATCGGCGTCAATACCGAAAACGCCCTGACGATGTTTGCCGATGGTTTGACTTCGTTTCTGGCGACGGTTGTTGTTGATGACGAGCATCCGGCGACCGAATATGCTACCGTCATTTTGACGGCGCGGGTGATAGATTTTGTCGTCCTTGCCGCTCCCGATGTCATTACCATTCCGGCAGGCCTGACGGCGACCGGCGTACTGGCGACTTTGCGGGCGGCGGGCGGCGGCGGCAACTTCCGCTATACGGCGGCAAATGCCCCCGGTTATGTTGTCGTCGCCGAAGACGGGCTTCTTATCATGCGCGGGACTTCGTCCGCCGATGCTACGACCCTTGTCATTACCGCTTTGGCGCGCGGGGCGCTTGCCAATACGGCGGGCGAAGATTCCGCTTTTGGCATTGCTACCGCGCCGATATCTCTGGCGGTTGTGGAGTCGGAAGATTTTTCGTTAAGTGTCAATCGTGCCGCTAACGCTGTTTTGGCGGTCGGCGGTCGGCAACTGACGGCGGCGACTGTGCGGTTGCTCGGCGGCTTTGCCTTTGGCGGGGCGTATTCGGCAAATGTGTCGGTTGCCGGAGAAAACAATGACGAAGGTTTTGCCGCCGCATTGCTTCCGGTTGAAGGCGGCGGCGGCGGGGTTTTTGCCGTTGTTTTGTCGGCTTCGGTTGCCGGAAGTATTACGGCGGTTTTTGCCGCCGATGATTCCCATCCGCAAACGCCGCCGGTTTCGGCAACCATTACCGCCTATGCCGCCGATTCTTTGCGCCTTGACATTTCGCCGCTGACGATAACCACTTTGCTGCCGGTCGGTGCCGATGCCGCCATTTTTGCCGGAGGCGGCGTTGGCGATGTGCGCTTTTCGCTGTCGTCTTCATTGTTGTCCATTGACGCCGCAAGCGGGGCATTGGCATGGGCGAATGCGCCCGCCGATATCCCGCAACTGCACGAGGTGCAAGTGCGGGTGTCGGATTCTTCGCAGCCGCCGTTTTCGCGCCTTGCCGGTTTGACTGTTGCCATTGTTGACCCGCCTTCTTTGACAGTTCGCCTGTTGCGCCCGCGCTTGAATGTTTTGGAAGGGAATGCTACTTTGGGCGAGGTCAGCATTGCCGGAGGTTATGCACCGGAGGGGTATTCTTTGACCGTCATCCACGAAGGGGAGGATGCGCAAGTTGGCTTTATCGGCACAACCATTACGATGTTTGCCCGCCCCGCTCTTATCACGGCAACGGCAATTGCCGATGACGAACACGGCAATACCCCGGCGGCGAGTTTGTTTATTACCGCGCGCATTGTTGAGAGTTTCACGCTTTCGGTTGCGCCGGTGTATTTGCCGGTATCCATAACGGCAATTGATATTGTGCTGGCGACTTTGCGTCCCGGCGGTATTTCCGGCGATTACACAATATCCATTGACGCGCCGCCGTATTTGAAGTTGTCGGGCGATATTCTGCTATTGGACGGGCAAACGCCTTTGCAAACCGGGGCATTTTCGCTTATCGCCACGGTATCAAGCGCGGCGGCAACGGTAGCGGCAACGGCATCGGTCTTTATTGTCAATCGTCCGGTATTTGCCAACATTGTCGGCGGGCTGGATTATGTCTATGCCCGAACCAAATCCACCGTCGGCATTGTCGCCGGGCAGGGCGGCTTTGTCTTCCCCGGCGGTGCTTTGCGCTACCGGCTTTCGTCCGCCGCCGACCTCGCCGCCGGTTTGGATTCTCTGCAAGCGGTAACCGTATCGGCAAACAAAGCGGGGCAATATCATTTGACGGCGGCGGTCAATGATGATTCATCGCGCCCGCCGGTGCTGTTGACGATGACTTTTGACGCGCTGGCGGAACTGAGTTTGCGCGCCCTCGGCGATGACGGCATTTTGACGATAACCACCCATTCGGCATCGCCGGGCTATTACATGCAACTGAGCGCCTTTGGCGGCGGCGGCACGCTGACTTTTGCGGTAGCCGACAGCGGCGGGCTTTTTGCCATCGGCGATGACGCCGCTGACCCGTCTTTGACCGTTGCGCGCGAATCGCGCTTGCTTTCGGTGCTTTTGACGGCGGAAGTGCCAAATGCCATTACGACAACCGCCGAGTTTCATCTCCATCACAGCGCGCCTTTGGCGCTTGAACCGGCGACAATATTCTTTACTCTTGCGGTTGTGGATGTGCTGCCGTTTAGTGTCGGCTTTGGCGAAAGCCCGGGGTTGATATCTTCGCAGGTTTCGCTCACGCTGGCTTCCATTACCGTCAGCGGCGGTTATGCGGACGGCGGCGAATACAACTATGCATTTGCCAACTTCGGCACTTCGGTAACGGCAACCGTCATCGGCGACAGCGGCGGGGCTTTGGTTGTTATCGCCAACGGCGAGTTTACCCTTTCCGTCAATGTCAGCGATGACCATCCGCAAACGCCGGATTTTTCCGCGACTTATTCCGCCCTCGCCATTGGCGACCCGAACATATCCCTTTCGCTTCAATCGGTCTTGCACACCCTTGTCGCAACCCGTCCGGCGAATGTTGAAGTTGTGCGGGTGATAGCAAACGGCGGCGTGTTTCCCTATCATTACAACTTGCTGCGCTCCAGCGACCGGCAGTTTGTGCTTGACGAAAACACCGGCATCGGCAGTTTGCGCGCCGAGGTTTTGGAAATCCCCAATGCGCCGGTTTTGCATATCATTACCGCATCGGTGGAAGTTGAAGGCGCGCGCGGGGCTTTGGCGACGGCGGTGCTCAGCCAGCGGGTCAGCGTGCGCAAGATAACGCCCTTTACCTTGCACAACTATGCGCCGTTTGTCATCGGCTCGCCCAATAATGTCAATCACACGCTCGGAATGTTTGAAGTATTGGAAGGCGCGCCGCCATACCGGATAAGCGTGGAGGACGGTTATACCTATTACACCAGCAGCAACCCGCGCAGCATCGACCGGACGCTGACGATAAACAGCGAAGGAGAATGGCTTTACCGTCCCGAGTTTTCCCTGGATAACCGGAATCTCGCTCCCGCTAACATCGCGGGCGGGGCTGGCATCCACGGGCGGCTTATTGTGGATGACACATCGGACGATTATGTGCCGGCAACGGTGCAGATATATTCCCGCTATGTCTTTCGCGTCGACGAAACCGCCGACCCCGCCGCCCCTTTTGCCACACAACCGTATTCGGCGATGAGTTTGGGACTTATCGTTACCAACAGCGAACCGGGGGTTTATGTCGGTTATGACCGGGGCCTTCCCTACAACATTCTATTCAGGGAGATTGGCGATAATGTAGACATTACACCGGCAAATGTGTTCGGCATCGCCCGGGTTAATTCCGCATTGTCCGGGGGCGAAACTGAAGAGCCGCATTTTGTGCCGGTGCTGAAAGCGGCTTTGCCACCGGGGACTTCCATTACCGGCACCGTATTAATCCGCCCTGATGTGGCGGGCGATACTTATCCGCCGCTGCCGTATCTTGCCTTTGTGCCATTTACCCTGACCATCTCCGACCCCTTTGACAACAGCGGCGTTTTGCCGCTTGTCTTCGGGCAGCCGGATGCGGCGGTGCTGACGACCTATGCCCGCAGTGTTTCTCTGTCAAACTTGCGAACGCTTGTGGCGGGCGGCAAAGCGCCGGTGCGCATTGGCTCGCACAACCTGCCGCCGTTTTTGTCCATTGCCGCAAACGGCGGCTTGCATGCCATTGATGTTACCAATGCGTTGTTTGTTACCGTCTTTTCGTTTTATGCCGCCGATGTCCTCGGCTTTACGGTCATGGCGACAATGACTGCGGAGATAGTGGAGCCGCCCCTGCTGACGGCAAGCATTATCGGCAACTTTATTACCACCGCCCCCGCCCATTACCCGCCGGTAATATTCGGGCAACTGACTGCTACCGGCGGCAACTTTCCCGCCGCCGGCGAGGGTTATCAATACCGCGTTTCGCTTTCGCCGACACTGGGGCGGTTTTCGCTGACGGCAAACGGGCGGATTATCGGGCGTTTTCTTACCACCGGCTTGCACACATTAACCGCTTTTGTTGACGATACCCATCCCGATACCCGTCCGGTGCAAACCTTTTTGACTTTGTCGGCGGGCGGCAGTATTTTTGTGCAAGCGGTTTCGGCATTGTCGCGCATTACCACCGATGTGGAATATGGCACGGTGGCGACTTTCGCCTCCGGCGGCGGCATTGCGCCGATTCGCTACCGCTTGCTTTCGCCGCCGATGCCGCAACTGCGCGTTATTAATGCCAATCTTGTAATGATATCGGTTTTTGACAATGCCGATACGCTGGCGATAACCATTGCGGCGGAAGACAACTCGCAACTTCGCGCCCGGGCGACTTTGACTTTGAATATTGATGTCATTGCCCCGCATTTGACCGCTTCTTTTGACCGCGGCTTTTCGGTCGCACTTGTCGGGCAAAACACCGCCATAGCGACTATGCGCGCTCTCGGCGGTTATCTGGCGGCGGATGGCGCGTATCAATATTCCCTGACATCCGGCGGCGATGCTCTGGTATCAATAGACATTGACAGCGGCGCGATATACCTTTCGGCATCGGCGGCGGGTTTGAATACATTAACCATATCCGCCGATGACGACCATCCGCACACGCCGCCGGTTGTTTTTGTCATTACTTCGCGCGCCGCCATACCGCTTTCGGCTTCGTTTGCCAATGTGCAAACATTGACGACATTCACCCGCAATATCGGCGATGTTGTGGGGACTTTGTCTGTCTCCGGCGGTGTTTTGCCCTATCAATATGCTTTGCCGGTCGGCGATATTGTCGGCATTTCGGCGGCAATTTCCGGCGGCTTTTTGACTTTGCGGGCGACATTGGACGAAGTGCGCGATTTGCACATAAGCGCGGTCATTACCGGCGATGATGATTTGACTTTGCGGGCGGCTGCGGCGGCGACTATTGCCATCGTCCCGCCGCCGCCGCTTTTGATGACGGTATCGCGCTTTGACTCCGCCGTGACGGTTGGCGATTTGGCAACTGTCGGGCGTGTGGAATATGGCGGCGGTTATCTGCAAGCGGGCAGTGATTACCGCGTGGATATTGAAGCGCGCGGTGCCGCCTTTGTGCCGTTTTTGCTTTCGGGCGGATATGTCGCCGTTTCCGCCATTGCCATCGGCAGCGTGCATTTGACTCTTATCATCAATGACGACCATCCCGGCACACCGGCGGCATTGGCGGCTTTCAACGGCATCGCTTACGATGCGCGGCTGGCTTTATCGGCGATTCCCGCGCCGGTTTTGACTATCCGCCGCGGAGAATCGCTTGACAATCATCTGCTTGTTACATTGCGTTCCACCGACGGTTTGCCGCCTTTTGCCTTTGGCATTTCGGTTGTCGGCAAATCGCCGGATGTTATTGTCAGTGTTAATGTCAGCGAAAGCGACGACGACAGAGAGGATAGCGGCGGCAGGAGTATATTTGTTTCTTACAGCGGCGGCGACAATGTGCCGGAAAGTTTGTTTTTGACGGCGCGGGCATCGGTTGTTGATTCTTCCGGCAGTAATGAATCTTTGCTTTTGACGGCAACCATCGCCCGGGTATTGGCGACTTTGCAATTGACCCTTGCCGCCCATCGTCAGCGTATCATTGGCGGCAACAATGCGGCATTGGTCACGGTGCAAGTTGTCAATGCGCCGCCGGATATTCCGGTATCCATATCCGTCCTGTACACCATTTTGACGGACAAAGACAACACAACGGGCGCGCCGCTTATCGGTCGCATCTCCGGAAACGCCGTATCGGCGGTATTGGAAAACCGCCTTTTGGCATCCATCGGCTTTTCCGTCCGTTTGTTGTCGGATGATTATGCCGGCGGGCGTTTGGATGTTTTGTCGCGCTATGGTGTTGTTTTGCCGATATCCGCCGATGTCGGTTTGATATCGGTAGCGGGGCGCGGTGCCTTATCAACCGGTTTTGACTTGTGGCACGGGCGTCAATGTTTTGTCAATGTCATACCCGCCGCGCAAAGCGGGCAGGCGACTTTTGCCGCCGGCGTTGTCATTATGCCGCCCGATGTTTTTGATGTCAATACGGTTTATGTCAATCGCGCAGCCAAGGCATTTTGTTCAAACGGCGGCGCTTCGGGCGGGCAGGACAGGTTTGCCGTGCATTACCCGATATTGAAAACCGCGCCGCCGCCGGGGGCGTTGATAACCGGCACGATGCAAATGTTCTCGCGCGGCGAAGAAGACGGCGTGCGCTATTATCCGCAAGGGCAGATAC
Organism: Gammaproteobacteria bacterium; assembly: GCA_051009015.1. Classification (GTDB taxonomy): domain Bacteria; phylum Pseudomonadota; class Gammaproteobacteria; order Tethybacterales; family Persebacteraceae; genus JAHRAH01. Next base: position 33,187 of record JBPCWZ010000010.1, read on the forward strand.
AAGCGCAAGTTATCTTTACCATCAGCATAGCGGACAACTTCACAAGCCCGCCGCCATTGCGCTTTGCCGATGCGCCGAATGCGCCGATTACTTTGACAACCGGCGATATCGGGCGCCAGCCCTTCGGCAGTTTGCAAGTTAGCGGCGGCGCTTTGCCGCATAGTGTTTTTATCGCCGATGGTCCTTCGCAGTGGGCGCTGACCAATGATTTGCTGGTATTGACCGAAACCGCGCCTTTGCAGGAAGGGACGATAACCCTGACCATAAGAGCGACCGATGCGGGCGAGAGATTTCAGGACAGAACCGAAGTATTGATAACCATCATCCGCCGTCATCCGCCTTCGTTGCGCTTGTCGTATTCGCAGCGGCTTTTGGTCGGTTATGCCGGTGCGAGTTTGAGCGTTGCCCGGCTTTTGCCGTCCGGCGGTTTGATTGACGAAGGCGGTTATGTGTTGACATTGTCCGCCCTTGCCGATAATGCCGAAGCAACCATTCGCGGCGATTTTATTGTCGTCCGCTCGCCGCTTACCGGCTTTTTGACATTGACGGCGCGGGCGGAAGATGCACATCCGCTGACGCCGCCGCAAACGGCGCTTATTACAATGCAGGTTGTTTCTTCATTGACTCTTAACATTCGCAGCCCGCATAATGCCGTTGCCGGTTTGGATTCCACAGTCGCGCAACTGATTCCATCGGGCGGTTATGCGGCGGATGGTTATGCGGTATCAATCGCCGGTGCCGATGCCGGGGTCAATCCGTCATCCGGTTTTGATTTTGTCATTACCCTGCGCCCGCCGCAAAAAGGGTTTTATACCATAACAGCAATTGCCAATGACGACATATTGCTGACTCCTCCGGCGACGGCGGTGTTGACTTCCCGCGCCGTTGATGCATTGTCCATTGACGGCGGGGCGTTGCTGCAAATGCCGCTTGATTCGCAAGGGACGGTGTTGACTTCATTTGCCGCAAGCGGCGGCGCGCAACCTTATTTTTATCGTTTGTTGCAGCCGCAGTTGCCCTATCTGGCTTTGGAAAGTTCCGGATGGCGTGTGCGTGTCGCATCGCCGCCGGTGGAGCGGGTGTTGTCAACGGTGGAAACTTATGTTGAAGCGAGCGATTCCAGCCCGCAACGATTTGCGGCAACGGCGACTTTGCGGATGTTTGTTGAACCTTTGTCGTTGCACATTGTCGGCAATGTCAATCCGGCGGTAGCGACTGCGGCTTTGGCGACGGCGGGGATTATTACCATCGGCGGCGGCTTGCCCTTTGCCGATGGCGGCTATCAAATATCGGTATTGGACAGCGATGACGGCGGCATTGTATTGCTTGACAGAAATGTCGCCGCCATTACCGTCAGCATCATATCGCCGCTGACGGCAACGCTTGTCGCCGATGACAACTACGCCGGAACGCAACCGGCGACATTGACATACACAACAAGCCCGCTTCGCCCGCTTGTGCTTTCCGCCGGGTTTCTTGACGGCCGTTTGACGACTTCGGTATCGCGCGGCATTATGCGTTTGCAAGTATCGGGCGGCGAGCCGCCGGTATCGGTTGCGCTGATAGAACTCAATGGCACGCCGCGCTTTTTTGACGGCGATGATATTGTCATTAGCACTTCGCTGGATAATGCCGGTATTTATACCGCGCAAATCCGCATTGCCGCCGCCGATGCGACCAAAGCCGAACAGCCGTTTTTGCAAAGAGCGGAATATTTTGATTATGCGCCGACTTTGACGGCGGTCTCGCCCCCGCCGATAGCGGCGACATGGCTTGACCGCTTGCATGTTTTGCCGGTTGGCGTCAATCGTCAATATGCCGGTTTGTTGTCGGTCAGCGGCGGGTCGGTTTTTGCCGCCGGTGAAGATGCCGGTTATGTCGTATCGCTGGTAAATCATACCGGGCGGCTTTCGGCGGAATATGTGCCTTTTAACCGCGCGGGCGGCATTGGCGGATATGAACGCGGCTCTTTGATATTCCTGCCGAATGCGGATTTGATTTTTGACGATGCTACGGAGCAATCGGGCATCAGGGCGACTGTTTCCGTCATCATTGACGACATCCGCGGCGATACGATACCGCTGACGATTGTGCAACCTGTCGTAATGCAAAAAGATTCTTTTGCCCTTTTGACCATTACCACGGCGATAACCATTACCGCCGGACACCACACCGGCGATTTGCGGACGATACGCGCCGGAGGCGGCACGCCGCCTTATGTTTATGAGTTTGACAACGCCTTCAACCTGCCGCCGAACTATTTGTCATTGACACAGCGCGGCGGAGATGCCGTTTTGCGTTTGGCTTTTCCGGCGGTCAATGCGGTTTCGCCCTTCCGCCTTGCCATTCGCGCCACGGATAATGATGACCCGGTCAACATACGCACCGCCGTGCATCTTGTGCAAGTTGTCGCGCCGCCGACATTCTCCGCGCCCATTCGCCTGCAAACAACAAGACAAATATCCGGCATTGCCGCGACATTGGCATCGTTTGCCCTGCGCGGCGGAAGCCCGCCGTATCATGTCAGTGTTTTTGCCGAACCGGGCTTTTTGCGCCCGCCGCGTTTTGACGGCGGGTCATTATTAATATCCGATGCCCCGCATTTTGGCAATCATTCCATTACCATCATCGTCCGCGATGAAAACAATCTGACGCCCGATATCCGCCATACCCTTTCGTGGAGTATCGCCCCGCAAAGTATCATCGCCGAACAAATCAGCGCGGCAGTGCGTGTTACCGGCGGCGGGCATACTTCGCCCATTGCCGTCATCCGCGCCGGTAATGGCTTGCCGCCTTATCGTCTTTTGGCGATAGAGTTTGGCGACGGATTTGTCTCCCGCGCCAGCGTTGTCGCCCGCGGCGATTCACTTTTGACCGTCTTTCGGCGGCATGACGATATCAACTTCGCCGTTTTGGGTACCGAGCAATATGGCATTATCGGCGCGGATAGTGTCATCGGCCATTTGCCCACGGAATACAGAAGGGCGGTCAAAGTGCAAGTTGTCAATAACTATTATGTCGCCGCGCCAAACAAACTAACCGCCGCTTATCATGCTTTGGCACAAGCGCGCGCCGGAGAGTCCATTACCATCGGGCGCATTGACGCTTCGGGCAATGCGGCAAATACCGTTTATGGCGCGCAGGTCATCGGCGGAGTCGGCGGTGTTTATACCCGCGAAAATGCGGTTATCGCCACTTCGGGCATTCCGGGGACGATGACTTTGGAAGTATTCGCCGCCGCCGCCGATAGCACCATTGCGACAAGAGGGCGGGCATCGGCGGTTGTTTCGGTCTTTGGCACGCCGCTTTTGAGTATTATCCAAAAGGATGAAGTTGCGGCAACGGCGCATTTGGCATCGGCGGTATCCGTCGCCGCCGTTGGTCTTTTTGCCGTTGGCATTGCGCCGCGCGATGTTTATGCATTATCCGACAATGCGCCATCGGGCTTTTCCATCAATGCCGACAGCGGCGGCATTTATGTTTTGCCGTCCGTCCCGCCGCAAACGACAACTTTGACGGCAACCGCCGGAGATATCTTCGGCGCAAGCGCAAGCGCCGTCATTACTGTGTCGGTGCGCGAAGTTTCATTACTGGCGGGCTTGGCTATTAATAATGCGACATTAACGGCGGGCTTGACAATGCAACTAACCCTGGCGCGCATCACAACAAACGGCGACCATCCGCCCTATTATTACGCTTTGGCAAACGCCCCGACGCAAGTGCGCATTAATGGCGATGCCGTCATAATATCCGGCGTTGTTGAATCCACATTACGCATTATTTCGGTTTTTGTCGCCAATCGCGCCGCCATTCCGCGCCGCGCTACCGCCGTCTTTACCTTGTCGGCTGCCACTATCCCGCCGATGGTGTTGACATTGCAAGATGCCCTGCGTTTTGCCGAGCCGGGCTATGCGACTATTGCGATGCTTGTGCCGTCGGGCGGTTATGTGCGTGTGCCGGGGGCGTATAACTACAAGATAACTTCCGAGCGCACTCCCGTCGGCCGCCCGTCTTTCTATTCCCGCGCCGTTACCGCCGATGTTTTGCCGAGGGGGATGACGGCGATATTGATAGCCGATGACGACCATCCGCAAACACCGGCGGCGACTGCGCGCCTTACCATAGCAGTTAACGCCCCGCTGTCGCTGGATTACACACAACTGATAACGACATACACCGCCGGACTTTCCGCGCCTTTGGCTTCTGTCGTTATTGGCGGCGGAGTGCAGCCGCTGACTCATTCCGTTTATAACTTGACGGACGATACCGCACAAGGTTTTGGCGAAGGCGTTTGGCATGCTTTTGACGCCCGGGCGTCGGGTTATCTTAATCGTCATAACACTTCTTTGGCGGGTCCGACTTTGCAGCCGGGCAGATGGCTGCCGCAAAACGGCGGCGACGGGATTCTTAACTATCGCGTTGAGATAAGCGACGCCAACAATGTTTCGCTGACGGTAACGGTGCGCCTGACTTTGTCCGCCGCCTTTATGCCGATTAGCGCAAGTTTTGTCAATGAAAACTTTACTCCCAACAGGGATATACCAAGCAGTCCGGTCGGCGTGCGCATTGATGACGATTTGGTATTGATAAGCGGCGGTTATGCGACTGCGGTTGCCGAAAACGCGCCGGTGCATCGGGGCGACACGGCGGATTATGAAATTCGCCGCACGGACGGCTTTGTGCAGCAGGGAACGCACATAACAACCGGCAGGAGGGCTGTCCGGCTTTACTTCACCCCCCGCACGGAAGGTTTGCACACGATAACGCTTGTGATAGACGATGATTATGCAAACGGCACACCGGCGGCGACTTTGCGGCACACCATTCGCGGCGTTCCGCGCTCGTCTTTGCGCCTTGCGCCTTATGGCGAGGCGACAATAGCCCTTGGCGGAATCAGGGCGAATCCGATATTGGATTTGGATACCGAAGGCGGCATTCACCCGTATCATCTCACCATTGTCGGTTCGGCGCGCAATAACTTGTCCATCAACAACAACGGGCAACTTTATGCCGACCACACGATAGCGGCGGCGGATATCAGCAGCAGTTTTGCAATTACCGTCGCATTCAGGGATTCGGATTCGCAAACGCCTTCCTATCTGCAGCAGTTTGCCACGGCGATGATAACCATAAGGTTGGACAATGCCCGGCCGCTGTCAAGTTTGATAAGCGTCCGGCAGAGGTATTTTGTTATACCGCCGATAAGAGTACCCGGCCATGCCGTGCAAGTAGTCCAATTCAGCCCGCTGGTATACAACCTGCCGCAGGGCACTTTTAAGCCGGGCGCGACCGACCGCAATACCGATGGCAATAACAGTTATCATCTTGTCCGGCCGTCTTCTTACCATATTCCAAACTTCGGCGCTTTCGGCAATGTCGTCGGCATTTATCCGAGGGGGGAGGTATTTGGCATTGTTACCACCTCTTTGCAGTTAATCTTTGGCAACCCCAATCCGAGTCAGGCGCGCTATACCACGCAGTGGTATCAAGTAACCGTCCTCGGCCAGGACCATGTCTTTCAATTGCAAGACAGCGATGACGGGCTGCATACCGTGAGCGCCGGTGCTTTGACGCCCTTTGCAACTTTGCGCACCAGCATAGATATATTGTCGGCGACTTTTTCCTTTGCGGGATATGACGGCGATGATTTTGTCATATCCGCCCTCGGGCGCGAAGATGCGGTGATATATGCCAACAGAGCGCAAACACAAACAACAACCCTGCGCATCGCCACGCGCGAAGATATCCCCGGCGACCACGGCGGGCGGTATATCTTCGGCAACGCGGGAAGTTTTCGCAATGTGAATTGGGATTTTGACTTCGTTTATCCGCACCTCTACTTCACCCTTACCGCGCAAGTTGTCGCGCCGCAATGGACGCCGATTCAAGTGTCGCTTTCGTCGCCGCAAAGAAATGTTACCGCAATGGCAGCCCCCGCCATATCCGTGCGGGCGAGCGGCGGGGCGGCGGGCGGCTATCAATATTCCGTTTTGCCGACAAGCAAAGTTTCGCTGACCGGAGACGGCGGTTTGTTCTTTATCTCCGGCGGGCAAAATACCATCAGCATTATTGCCGATGATTTTTATGACGGCTCTCCGGCGGCGACAATCATAGAAGTATTCGGCGTTCGCGCCGTCCCGCCGATATCTTTGTTTCTTTCGCCGCCGGCGACCGCAACACCGGCAAATGTCAATCCGCAAGTTTTTGTCATTGCCAGAGGCGGCGCGCCGGATGGCTTGTATCAGTTTTCCGCTTCGCCGTCCGCTTTTGTTTCGGTGCAAAGGGACGGCGGATTAAGATTCCTTTCCATCGGTGTTTCTCCCTATACGATAGTTGTTGACGACCGCGAAGGGTTTGCCGCACCGGCGACTTTGACCGCGACAATGCTCGCCCAGGGGCGTTATTCTTTTGTGCATATCGGCGGCGGCGGCGGCATCACATTCGCCGCCGATACCCCGCGCACTTCGCCGCTTGTGCGTTCTTTCTTTGTCGCCGGGGATAACTTCAGGGCGATAGCCGATGCCGATATCAATATCACGCCTTCGGCTTTGTGGAGTTTGCGCCCGCTCAATCCGGCGGGCATATTCGGCGAAGGTTTCGGGCGCGGCTTTGGCGTATTGCTCGCCGAAGATGCATCATTCGTCAATGACTACATCGCAACCGTCATCGCCAGAGACCCGGCGGGGCAACTGCTCGCCGCAACGGCATATTTCACCGTGCGCTTTGACCGCGCGCCGCTTCGCGCCGAAGATGTCAATACCCCGGCTTTGGTTGTCCGCGATATACCGGTGTCGCTTTCGTGGTTTTTGCAGGATGGTTTGGGCGCGTATTCCATTACCGTCACCGGCGCGCCGTTTAATGTTGACGGCATCAAAGTCAATATCATCGCCCCGCCGCTGGCAAATGACGGCGTGCAAAGCATTACCCTTATCGCCGATGACGAAAACCCCGCCGCCCCGCCGCTGACGGTTTCCCATTTGCTTGTCCGTTATGAGCGGGATATTATTGCCGATATCCGCCAAACTTCGCAGTTTATCGATTCGGACGGCGCCGCCCATGCCATTGCCACCATTGCCAATATCGGCGGCGGTTTTGCCGATGGCGGCTATACCATCCGCCTGACGACTGTGCACAATACCGGCGCGAGTTTCCGGCGGGATGCAAATGTCCGCATGATATCCACCGGCATCGGCGGCATAAACGATATCATCGGGCGGACAATCTTCATCAACCCCGAAAACGGCGGCGCAAGTGTGTTGACTTTGATAGCCGAAGATTCGCGCCCCGATACCACTCCGGCGACGGTGCTATTGACGGCGGTGCATTACAACCCCGCCAATTTGACTTTGCCCGGCGATGTGTTCTTTGCCCTGCCGCACAATGCGCCGAGTTTGTCCGTTACCATTTCCGCATTCGGCGGCGACGGCAACTATGGCTTTGAAGCAAGTGTTATCTCCGGAGACGGCGGCATTTCCGTTAGCAATAATCCGGCGGCAAATGTCGGCATTATCCAAATATCGGCGACCGAACAACCGACGATTTTCCAAATATCCCTGCTTGTTTTTGACGGCGCAGACCCCGCGCTCTATGCGACAACGACAATAACGATAGCGCTTGTTGAACCGGTTGGCATTTCGCTGCAATATCAGGATTCGCGCCAGAGTGATTTGACAAGTTTGCGGGCTACATTGCTTTCCGTGCATTTCGCCCCGAGTGTGCAAGTAAGCGGCGGTTATCCGGGCGGGGATGGCGGTTATTCTTTGCGGCTTTTGCCGCCCGAAAGGTTATATTTCGCGCCCGGGCAGGTAAGCGTTTTGGGCGTTATCGGCGTTGGCAATATCACAATGACAATAATCGCCGATGATGCCCACGATGATACCGGCGGCGGCGGCACACCGGCGGCGACTTTGCTGTTGACGACTTTTGTTCAGGGGGCTTATGGCATTCAAGTACCGGCGGATAACTTAATCAACGGCGAATATTTCGGCTTGACGCTAAACGGCGAAAACGGCTTTTCCGTTCATCTTTTTAATAACGACCGGGATTCTTTGTTGACTCCTTCGGTGCGCATAGACGGGCGTTTGTCCGTTGCCGCCGCCGGTGATATTGTCGCCGCCGATGACAATGCTATATTCCAATGGCGGCGGAGTTTTGCCTTTTCGCCGCATCCGCATGTGCCGGTAAGCGAAGAAACCGAAAGCATTACTATCGCCTTTGGCAATCCCGCCGCCGATGTTGGCTTTGTCAGTATTACTTCCTCGGTGCGCTTTATCCAATCCAACTTGTCAATCAGCGCGCCGACTTTGGTGCGCCAATCTCCGCAAGTCGCCGAAGCGGTGCTTTTGACGATGACTTTGCAAGGCGGCAGGGGTGCATATAGCGTTTCGGTATCGCATCCCGCCGCAAGGGCGATAGTGGGCGGCAATATCGCAACCCTGCTAATGCGCCAGCCGCAACAACCGGCGCAAACTGCCATATTGACCGTCATCGCCGATGACGATAACAATGTGGATTTCAACGGCGAACCGGCAACCATTACCATCACCGCCGCCCCGCCGCTAAGTGTTTTTGTTGATGTGCTAATCCCGCCGGTGGTAACGGCGAGGAGGTTGTTTTCGCTGGCGATTATCGGGGCGGGCGGCGGTGTCGGCGCCGTGTCCATCGCCCAGTTGCTGCACTTTGGCGACCCGATAAGGGAACAGACAAATCCGCTAACATCCATTTATGAGTTTGACGCATCGCGGCAGGGGCGGCGGTTTGTCGCCTTTACGCTTGCCATTCGCGATGATTTGAGCAGCGACTGGACGGCGGCGGGCAATGCGCAAATCTTTACTTTGTTGTTTAGCGCCATTGTTTCGGTGTCGCCGCCTTTGGCGATTGCCTATGAAAACCTGCGCGCCGTTGCGCCGAGCGGCGAGGATTTTGTCATCGGGCAAATCGTGCCGAGCGGTTTGTCGCCCTATACTTTCAATGTCGGCTCGCGCAATAATGTCGCCCGCATCGACAACCTTGATTTGCGGATAAACGCCAATGCCGCCGGTTTCTACACCCTGACGATAATGCTTGACGATAACCTGCCGGATACGCCATCGGCAATATCGCGCCTGACGGTGCAAGTCAGCGATGGCAGTGTGGCAATTGTGGTTTTGCCGGGGCGGACTCTGACCGCCGAGATAGGGCGTCCGGCGGCGGCAACCGTCTTTGCCGGCGGAGTCGGCGGAGTTGAGGGCTATCCGACAATAGAAGGCATTGATGATTTCCCGCAATATCTGGCGATAGAAGATAATGTCGTATCCGTCAGTTTGCATCCGACCTCGGCGACAATCATCCGCGCCGACATTCGCGCCAGATATCCCAATGCAAGCGCGACAGTGCAAACCCGATGGCAGTTTATCCGCCAGCCGGCCGATGTCAAAGTTTTGTTTTATCCGCCGCCCGCCGACACCGCAGCCGCCGGGGAAATATTCACCCGGGTTTTTGCCAATGGCGGTTATCTGCACAGCGGCGGGCGGCATACTTTGCAAGTATTGCCCGATGATGCGGCAAGTATTAATGCCGATGGCGAGTTGCGGCTTGTCAACAAAGGGCGGCAGAATATTACAATAATTGCCGATGACGATTATGCCCGCACCGCACCGGCAACCGCCATCCTCGCCGTCAGCGTCTTCGGGCGTTATGGCTTGTCCGTCAGCGCATTCCCGCCGTCTGTTGTTGGCGGCGAGATAAACATTGCCGACCCCCGCCTGCCGACATACCGCTTTACCCTCATCGCCGACGAAAGCGGCGCGGCGGCATCCGCTACCGCAAGCATCAACCCCCCGTGGCAACTGACGACCGAAAGCGGCACGGTGTTTGTCGCCACTTATCGCTTCCGCTCCGGCGGCTTGTCGCGGGCGACGATTACGATGGACAATATCAGCGGCGTTTTTGCCGATACGGTTGTCATCCTTTCGCTCAATGTGCGGACGGAACCGCTCGGCTTTTCGGTTTCTCCCTTGTCGGCTTTTATTGCCGCGCCGGTTAATGAGGAGGTTATCTTTACCGTCGCCGAAGTATCGGGCATCGGCGGCGTTTTGCCTTATTCTTTCGCCATTCCGCAACCCAATGGCAGTTATGACACTTTACACCCGCATGTGGTTTTGGCAACTATTCCGGCGGGGCAATCGCATGCTTTCTATGGCATTACGCTGATAATACTTGACCGCAACATTTCGGAAAGATTCTTTAATAGCGGGGAGTTTGATTTGGCGACCGTTCGTATGACCATAAACGGCAGAGCCGGCAGGGGCAGCGGCGATGCGCCGGATAATGTCCCGCCGCTTTCGCTTGCGCCTTTGCCGTCTTTAATCACAATGGAGCATCGTTTTGCGCCTTTGGGACTTGTTACATTATCCGCCAGCGGCGGCTTTGTGCGCGAAGAAGGATATGGCTATCGCATCGCCGAATCGCCGCCGCATTTGCATTATCAAGGCGCGACACTGGGCGGCGGAGTCAATCCTTCGGTGGATTTCTTTATGCCGGTCGCTGTCGGCGATCATCGGGTAGTCATTGAAGTATTTGACGACAACGCCCGCACTTTGCCGATAACGGTTGTGCAAACAATGCAAGTTCGCGGGGCATTGCTTATTAATAACGCCGATGCAAACGACGAAGGGCTTAATTCGGTTTTTGTCTTTACCGCCAGGGCATCGCAAGGCGCGGCGGATGATGTGTTATCGGTTAATCTGTTAGTGCGCGATTCTTCCGCCGCGCGGGCGATGGAAGCGGCTATCGGCGAAGCATCGCGCTTGCAGGGGTGGAGGTTGAATACCGGCGATGCCATTAGCGTCAATCTCGGCGATGCTTTTGATTATTACGGGCGGCAGTTGGATATCATCGCCCCGCGCAGCCCGGGCTTGCACACTGCGACGGTTCTGGGGCGTGTCAATCATCCGCTTTATTCCCGGTTATTCGGTTTTGTTACTGCGGATTATCATTATGACGAACTGACGGCAACGGTCATCGGCGCGCATTCCCTGACTGCGGCGGCTGCCGTTCGCACTTCGCTGACGATAGCATGGCACGGCGGTTTCGGGCAGGTAAGCGGCGCATTGCTTTCGGATGATGCCGGAGGCGGCGAAGTCATCGCGGCGGTTGCCGATACCGCGCTAAATCGCGGCACATTAACGGCGGTGATGATACCCAACGGGGCGGGAGTCGCACATTATTACTTTGGCGTTTTCGGCGAAGGCGGCCTGGCGACTGCAACCGTCGCGGCAACACTGCATGCCATTGGCACGACATTGTCATTATCATCTTCGTTTTCGGCAACTGTCTCTTATGCCCCGCGCCGCTATTCGCTGACGGTCAACTATGACGGCGCATTCGGCACATTAAGCGCTTTGTTATTGAAAGATTCGGTTGTTGTTTCTTCGGGTGCGGCGGGTGTCGGTCCTTCGGGCGAGATGACGATAATACTGGACAGCGGCGAAGAAGTCGGCGAAGTTAACTATGCACTGCAAGTGCGCGGAATAGGAGAAGGGCAAATGGCAACCGTCTTTGCGACAACGCGCAATATCGGCAGGTTGTCCGCCGTCATCGGCAAGCGAACGGGCGCGCGCTTTGCGACCGGCATATCGGTTACGGTGCTGAACATTACCGCGCCGCCAAATGCCCCGGACATAAACGCCCTGCCGCTTGACAACTTCGGCGCGGCGGTTTTGCAGGTGATTAATAGCGGCGGCGATTATGTTGTTTCGGCAAATGCGCCCGGTAATCCCGTCGCACAAGTGCAACTGCAAGGCGGAGGGGTGACGGCGACTTTGACAATAACCCTGCAGATATATGACGGCGTGGGAGTGCAGTTGCCGCATTCGCAACTTTATACGATAACGGGACGGCAGCCGCAAGCGCGCCCATTAGTAACCGCATTGATATTTGCCAGCGGCGCGATTGTTTCCGCCGCCGCCGTTGGTGTTGATGCCTCCGGCGGTTTGCCGCCGTCTTTTGCGGTTGCGGTCAATGGCGGCGACGGCGAAGCATCGGCGGTAATAGCCGTATTGCCGACCCCCGGCTTTGGCGCTCCGGCTTCGGCAACGGCGTCTTTTGAGGCATATTCCAACATTCCGCCGCGCCATTCCGGAGAACAGCCGATATTGGCGACAAGCCGCTTTTCTCTGACAATGCGATTATTGCCGAGAGTGCGCGCTATGGAAGTTTCCATCGCCCCGCTGCGGGCATCCATTACCGGCGGCGTGTTATTTACCATAAGCGGCATTGGCGGGTGGGTTTCAAACTCCTATTCGGCGACGGTGCTGGGCGATATCAGTTTGATGGCAAATGCCGCCGGCAGTGTGTTTTATGTTTTCGGCGCCGGCAATATTACGATAACGGCGGCGGTTGATGATGATTTGGACACAACACCGGCGGCATCATTGACGATAACAATACACCGGCAAACGCGCGGCAACTACCGGATGTCGGCGGGTTTGACTTTGCCGAGTGTGTATCTGCCGTCATACATAACAACCGGCAACACAATAAGAAGAGTGGAAAAAGGCATAGCATTCCCCCGCGCTTTGCGGGCGGCAAGAGACGGCTTTGCAAGGGTTACCATCTATGTCGCCAAGTTTGACTTAACGGCACTTGTGGATGCGACGGTGCAGGCAAGCAGCGGATTATCCGGCGATGTCGTATCCATAACGCCGATGCCGATGTCGTTTGACGGCGAATATTGGCGGCGGGAATATCAGTTATTCCTGCATTCCAATATCGGCGGCGTGCGCACGATATCAACGAGCATTATGCCGCTTGGCGATGATATCGCTTATCTGCCATCAACAATAGGGCTGACGGCGCAATTGGCATCATCGCTATATCTGGACATGCGCGCCGAGCCGATAGCATTTGCCTACCGCAACACGCCGACTTTGCTTGCCGCCAATGCGCCGCCGGCTTCGGAATATAACCGTATTTCATTGACTCTTATCGGCGGCGGAGACGGCGGTTATGCGCTTTCGGCGGCAACGGACGGCGCGAGCGTCACAGTGCGCTTTGTCAGAAGCGACAACTTTGCCGTTGGCGCTTTGCTCTTTGGCGATGCCGAAGGAGAGGGCGATTATGTGATAACCGTCATCGGCGACGACACCATCGCCGACACTGCGCCGGTAACGCAAATCTTTACCGCCCGCGCCTTTGCGAGTTTGTCGGTGCGCCGTGTGAATCCGGTCGCATCCATTACCGCGCATGCGCCGATGACGATAACCTACGCCGTGGAAAACCACAGGGGGGGGAATGTCCGCGTTTCGGTTTCTTCTCCCTTTGGCGCGGATATTTCATTGTCGGCGGCGGCGGGTTTGGGTTTGACCGGCGAGTTTGTCGTTGAGACGCGCCGCGCCGGTGCTTTTTATGTCAATGTTTCCGCCGCGTATGCCGACTCTGCGCTGCTGGAGCGGTCTTATATCGCCCCGTCCAATACGCGCTTTGCATTGCCATCGTATGATTCCGACATATTTGCCATCCTGCCGCAAGGGACGCTAACAACGGACATTCGCTCGGGTCCGGTTTTGACCGTCAGCGCCGCGGGCGGCACTTCGCCGTATGCCTTTCTTGTTTTGACGAACGGCTTGCCCGAAGAAGAGGCGGGTTATGTAAACACTCCCAACCTCCGCAACGGCATAGTGGTAATGGATGTGCCCGAAGGCATTACCGGGGTGTTTCAGCGCACGGTGGTGATTACTGATTTATCCTCGCCGCACCAGAATATCAGGCCCACTGTCAACATTCGCCTTATCAGCACCGCGACGCCGCTTTCCGCCACGATAGTGCCGCCTTTGCCGCAGACGGCTTTTGTCGGCGTTGTCAATTCGCGCGTTAGCGCATCGCATGGCGTTGGCGATTATCGTTTCAGCGCATTGCCTTCGGCTTTTGTTTCGGTGCGCGCCGACAGGAGTGTGGTATTTTTGCGCCCCGGCACGATAACAACTTATATTATTGCCGATGATTCTTTTGACGGCGCGCCGCCCGTTACCTTGTCGGCGACGGTGCGGGTGTTTGGCGGCAGTTTTGGCATCAGCATCGGCGACTATGCGACTTTGTCCGCCGGGGCGGCGGCGAAAGATTATGCTTATACGATGCGCATGAGCGCCGATACCGTCCCGCCTTTGCTGGATGCCCCGGGCATCGCCCCGCAAAGATGGAGTGTTGTGCCGATAGGGCAGATAGATTCCGAAAATGGAAAGTTCGCCCGCAACTTCGCCCTTTCCATTAATGCGGAAGGTTTGATTGACCGCACATTATTAACGGCGACATTGACGGCAAACGGCGGGGCGGCGGATTATAAACCGCAAGCGCGCACCGTGTCGGTCTTCGTGCGCATTCCCGCCCCCCTGCGGGCGATTGTCGCGCCGCAGCGAAGCCAGATTGTCAGTAATGTGCTATCCACAATGCACATCCTCGGCGGTTTTGGCGAGCCCGGCTATCGTTATGACTTTTCCGCCGAACCGACCGCGCAGATATCCATCATCAGCCCGTCCGGCGCGTTGCGGTTTTTGACGGAGGGGATAATAACCGCAACTTTGCGCGCCGATGACGAATATCCCGGCACCGCTCCGGCTACTTTGATTATGACGGCGACGGTGCAAGGCAATGTGTTTCCGGTGGTGACGGAATTAAGCACCCCCCTGAATCGCGTGTTCAGTTTGGGTATTGAACCGCGCGATGCCGTGCTGTTTTCCATCCGCACGCCGTATACTGGTTTGAGAGCGGGGGCGGATATCTCGCCGCCCGCTTTTGTTATTAACACCGTCCGCTCTTTCAGTACCACCCCCGGCGCAGGCGATTCCTTTGTGGTCCGCTATGCGCCGGATGCATTGTTGTTTGGCCCGAGGACCGATATTGCCTATCTTACCCTGAGTTTGAACGCCGGAGGCGTAAGACCGGCGACTTTGCGCCTGACGGTCAATGTTTTGCCGCCGCCGCCTTCGCTGCAGACGCTTATTGCTTTTTTGTCTTTGCCCTACGGCATCGGGCGGCAAACGGCGGCGGCATTTCGCATCCACGGCGGTTTCGGGAGGTATTTTGTGGATTTGGGCGGCGATGAAAACGGGGCATATCCCGCGCCGCCCGATGTAGATCTTTTTGTCGCCGCCGATCTTGCCACCATCTATTACAACCCGCGCCAGCCGGAAGTATTGGCGCTGACTTTGCGGGTGGATGACGAAGACCCCGCATCGCCGCCGCTTGAACATTTGATAACCCTGCGGGCGTTGTCTCACTTGACTTTGTCGGTGCATCAATTTACCGCCAATGCGGCGAGCATTTTTTATGACGCGCAACTTCTTGCCGGCAGCGAAGCGGGCGCGGTGTCGCTTGTGTTGTATAACGAAGCCAGCCCGCACGGGCGGGTTGTCGCCAACCGCTACCGCCATACGATAACGGCAGCCGGCGTTTATGACTTCCGCCACACCATCGCGGCGCGGGCGGCAAACGGCGATGCGGCGGCGACCGTCCTCGCCGCCCGCGCAACTTTGCGCTCGGGCAATGCGCCGGTCCCCGGGCTTGCGCCGTTTTTGACATTGTCCGCGGTTGATAATGCCTACCCCTATTTGCGGCTTTCTTACGAAGAAAGCGACCCGGTGTTTATAGCGCGCGTTAGCGCGGTCGGCGTCAGCGCAAGAGTGTCGTATTTTAGAATCATCGGCGGCGGGCAGGGCTTTCCGCCGGCGGATGTCAATGGCTGGGAATACAGCGATAACACCGATACTTACGAGTTGAAAGTTCGCAGCAATCCCGGCAGGGGGACTTTTGACATTGACGGCAAACTGCGCGCCGAATGCGCCTGCAATGCCGATGTTGACATTGAAGTATTTGCGACCGATGCAAACGGCATCCGCTCCGCCCCCTTCACCGTCCGCCTTTACGGCAACAGCGGGCCCAGGTTGGATGTCATCGGCAAAGCCCTGACGCTGACCAAAGGCGCAAGCGGCTCGCCGACTTTGACTTTGCGCCTGCAGGGGGATGACCCCCGCCCCTACCGCTATTTCTATACTCCCGGTCTTTCGTCGGAGTTGTCGCCGGTCAATCTGTCGTCGTTTATGGGCTCTTCCGTCAGCGTCAATAATGGCATTGCCGTTTGGGTTTCGGCAAATGTGCCATCCAATGCCGCATCGTTCCGGCTAACCATCAGGCACCGCCTTAATTTTCCGCGGGTGGACGCAAACACGCTTCTTTTTGACCATCCCGAAGACAGGGTTTATCCGCAGCGCACCGAAGAATACTTCCCGTCCGTGCCGGTCTTCTTTGTTGAAACTTCGCCGTTTTCGCTTGGCATTGTCGGCTCGCCAAACCGGCTGACCATAGCGCAATCGGGCGAACTATTCAATGCGCTGACGGTATCGGCAAGCGGCGGCGCGCCTTTTGCCGGCAACCAATACCACTACCGCATCGTCCGAAACGGCATTACCGCATCCGGCGGCACGACTCGCAGCGATAGTTTTACCGCAACCGTCAACCGCCGCCAGTTGTCCGCCAGCATAGAAACCACTTTGGCGGTTGTCGCCGCGGATGTCGCCGGAGCAATGCGGACGGCGCAAATCTCCATCATCCGCGCCACAATAGCCAACAATCCCGCATGGCTTGCATCCGCCGCAACCATCAAAGCGGCGGCGGTCATAGATGGCAGTGTCATAACGCACCTTCGGGCTACAAGCGGCGCGCCGCCTTTTGGCTTCTCGGCGGTTAATGCCTTTGGCGGTTATTTTCATCTTAATGGCGAAGGCGAAGTGCGGCAACTTCTGCCCTATCCGCGCCCGGGCACGATATTTATCACGGCGGCGATGAGTCATACCGGCGGCGGCGCCGATGTCCGCGGGCGGATAACCATTGTCGTTTTGCCGCGCGATATCAGCGTATCCTTTGACGCCGCGCGCGCCGATGGCAACTATGTCTATGCCGGAAGCGCCGCCGTCATCGGCAGCGTTAGCATTATTGCGCCGTCCAACTCCGGGGCTTTGCGGGCGCGCTTTGCCGCCCGCCCGGGCATCGGCGGCGCGCTCGGCGATGGCGGCGCGATATTAATCAGCGCCTTTCGTTTTGTCGGCGCGGGCGCACACGACATTACCATCATCGCCGACGACGAGATAGCCGAAAGCGCGCCGGGCACGGCGGTTATTACCGTCAACTTCGCGCCGCCGCCGCGGCAGGTCAGCAGCCAAAGCACCGTGCAGGTCAACCGCTTCAGCCAGCGGTTTAATCCGCAGGAGGATTTTATTGACGGCGGTTTTGAGCCGTTTTCCATCAGCATTTTGTTCGCCCCGCCCGGCAGTCAGCAAAGCGACGGCGAGATAGTCTATCCGGCACCGGCCCCCGGCACCGCCCGCTTTGGCATTGAACTGCGCGACAAACTCGGCACAAGGGCAACCGCCGATATCACCGTGCATATCCGTCAGGCGTTATCTTACGGGCGGGTTGATATCGCCCGCACCGTGTTTTATGCCGGCGCGCCGCCTTTGGTTGTCGTTTCGGTGGAGACGAGAGAGGGGAATCTGGATGCGGCTTTTGACGATTCACCGCCGATAAACGACTCGCGCATTCGCCTGCTGGATTTGGGCGAAACTTCGAGCGGCAACAACGGGTATTCGGTGCTTGTCGGCTATCTGCAGCAGCGCGCACACACGCTTGTCATTCGCAATACCGCCCCCGACGGCGTATTTTTATACACTCTTGCCATTACCGCCGGAGCGTCCCTGCGCTTTACCGCGCCGACCATCGCCATAACCCTGACGGCAAACCGCCCGACGCCGGTCATTAACTTCAACTCCTATCTGCAAGCGGGCATCGCGCCGTTCGGGTTGGCAAACGCCGATAACATTTCCATCATTCCGGATTTGACATTATCCATAAGATGGCAAAACGGCGCATCGTTTAATCTTAACGACAATGTCGCTTTGTCGGCTACCATCCCGCAGCCGGAGGCGGCGGTAATTACAACGCCCGCTTCCCTGCAAGTTGTCGTCAATGACGGCAACGGCGGGAGCAGTTCGGTTTGGCTGCAATTCACCGTCGCCCCGCCGCCGATAACCGCTTTGGCAACTTCCTTCTCCCGCCTGCCGGTAGGAGAGCGGGCGACTGCCGCAGTTTTTGCCGCCAGCGGCGGGCATGTCTTTGCCGCCAGCGGCAGCCGTATCGCAAATCCTTATACTGCTGCCATAACATTCCCGCCGGCTGACAATGTCTTTATTATTGGCGAAACCCGGGGCGATGTGCGCGGGTCGGTTGCTTTTGCCCGCGCGCCATCCGAGCGCACGATAGTGGCAACTTTGATTGTTGATGATATTGACGATGCCCGCACAACGCCGGTGACTTCCTTGCTGACTTTGGATTTTGCCGCCGGAATGGTCGTCGGCGCGCCGCAAACACCGCTGACGGTAACAACATATTACGCAGCCGGAAGAGCCATCGGACAACTCGCCCCGGGCGGCAACTCCTATTCGCCCTATTCGTTTGCGGCGGAGGGCAGTGTTTTGCAACTGCCGCCGACTGCGGCGGGGGCTGTTGCGGTCAGGATAGGCACAAGTATCACAACCGCCCTTTCGCAAACCGTCCGTTATGTCGTATCCGACATTTCCGCCCCGCCGCGGCGGGTTGCCGGAAGCATTACCATCATCGCAATGCATCCGCCGTCCGTCACGGCGGCTTTTGAAAACCCGCCGCTATTTTTCGTTTTGCCGTCATTGAAACTGACTATCAGCGCATCGGGCGGTTTGTTTGGCGATATCGCCCCGAAAGAAGACGGCACCGGCGGCGGCAGGGCGGAATATTCCATTAGCGCGGTTGTCACCGCATCGGCAAATGCTTCCGCCGTGCCTGTTGCGACGGTTATCAACTTGTCATCATCCGCGCCGGGTTTGATATCAATGACCATCATCATCGGCGATGCCCATCCGCACACACCGGCGGCGACCATTACCGGCGTTGTTGAAGGCGCGGAAGAGTTGGTATTGCTTTCCGTTGCGCCTTTCGCCCGCACATTGACAACCGGGCAAAACAGCGCAACGGCATTATTAACCGCCGCCGTGCGCGGTGCCGTTTCGGGCATTGCCTACCGCCTTATCGGCGCGCCGTCCAACATTCGCATCAACCCGCAAAGCGGCATTTTGGAAGTGCTGACGACTCCGCCTTCGCCGGGTGCGGATGTCATTACCATAATAGCGGACGACAGATACCGCTCGGTTTCGGCGGTGATGACATTGTCATATCTGGCAGAACCCCCCGCTTTGTTTGGCGCGATGTCGCCGCCGATTCCTTCGCATCTGACGGCATCCTATCGCGGGCGGCTGGTTGTAGGCGGCGGTTATTTGCAAGACGGCAATGCCTACCGCTTCGCAGTTTTACCAAACGACAAAGTAAGCATAGACGCCCTCGGCAGTGTGCATATCTTCGGCTTGGGTGCGGTAAGGGCGACCATTACCGCCGATGACGATTTTGCCGGAACGCCGCCGGTTGTCGTGCCGGTATCTTTGCAAAGGGCAAATGCCGAGTTTGTTGAGTTTGTCTCGCATCCGACTTTGGAGGCGATAGCGGCGCGTCATCGTGGGGCGTTAATATCGGCGCGCTTTGGCATCAGCATTCTGGTTTCGGCAAACGCAGCGGGACACACCGAAGATTTGCGCAACTTGTCTTTTTACGCCCGCCCGCAAACGCTCTTTCAGGTCGGCGAGATATTCCCGCAAAGGATTATCGCCGATGAAAACGGCAATGCGGTGCGCGAGGTTTTTGTCGCTTTGCGCCAGCCGCTGCCGCCGGGCTTGCACACCATTCGCATCGGCGCGGAAGAAACCGGAGCCGGGGCGACAGCGGAAGAGTTCAACTTCCCCGAAGTGCGTTTGACGGCAAGCGCGGTTGTTTTGCCGTTTGCCTTGCAACCTTCGGTTTTGACGGATATCCCCAACTCTTCGGCGACGATTATTTTGACGGCATCGGGCGGCGCGGGATATTACACAATAGGCACGGATGTCGCGGGGTCGTCAATCGTTTTTGTATCAAGCACCGTTGCCGCGGTTTATGAAGGTTCGCAAGTCGGCGCGAGCATAAGCATTGCGGTACAAAAAGCGACTTTGTATTTGCCGCCGGGAACGCCCGAAAGCACATTGACGGCATCGGTGCAAGTCAATGATATCTACGACACCGGCGCGCGCACATTCGCCCTTTCCCTGCGCCGTTCGGGCGAGATAACCGTGCGCATAATCAATCAATGGCCGATTAACTATCCGCCGCATGAGGCGCGGGATGGCAACAGGGACAATGATTATGCCAACCAGCGCGTAGCGATAGTGCAAGTGGACAAAGGTTTCGGGCGGCGGCGGATGACGGTGATACTTCGCGATTTTCTGGTCGGAGTGACGGCGGGATATGATGTCGCCGAAAGCGGCAGGGCAAGCATTACCGCCTATGCCGCCGTCACGGACGGCACCCCCTTCCCGCGCGATCAAATTATCAGGATTGCCGTTGTTGACGAAACCGGCGAGCGGGCGGAATTGACATTTCCCGTAACGCTTGTACAAGGCGGGCGACCGCGGATAACTTCGCCGACTTTGGCATTGATAACCACCGGCGCCGCGCCGCGCGTATTACTGACGGCAAATATCGCCGGTCAGCATTTGCCTTCCGTGCGCGCGCTCACCATTTTGGGCGGCGCGCGGCAGTTTATTACCACAAACATAACGCCGCCATCATTCACCCGCGACACCGCCAACCATCTTTTTGGCGACACCACCGAAAGCGCGATGGCGGTCATCGGGCAGGTTTTTGCCGTCCCCCATCAAAGTTATCTTGACGCCCTGAACCTGCCGAACCTGGCGACATTCGCCATCATAGCGGCAAACACATTATCCCCGCCGATATTGTCATCGGCGACGATTATTGTCGCCGTCATTGACCCGCTGGAAGTATTTATTGAGAATCCGCCTTCGCAAGTGACGGTCGGCGATGCCATTGTTGTACAAACGCGCGGCGGTTATCCGGGCATTAGCCTATCGCTATTGCAAAGCGGGGCGGGCGCGCGTCTTGAAGGCGGCAGTATCTTCTTCCAAAGCGGCGGCATATTATCGCTGACGATAATAGCCCGCGACAATCCGACATCCGGCGCGCGGGCAACTGCGGCATATACCATATCGGTCGGTGCGCGGTTGTTTATACATGCGACTTCCCCGCAAACGGCATCATACAATCCCGCTACCGCCAAATACCGCTATACGCTTTTTGCCGATGCCCCCGATATTCTGGCGGCGGGCGCGCTTTCACTTTTTGCCATTGGCAACTACGCCGGGCTTTCGTCATCGGTCGGCGTGCTGCAAAGCAATGTCGGCGCGGCTTTCGCCCAACTCTTCCCGGACGAAGAAACGCGGCGCGATTACGCCCGCGAGATAATAGTCCATACCATTGGCGATGCACCTTTGCCGCATCCGCAAGGGCTAATCCTGTCGGTCGGCGCCGGTTTGCCGCCGTTGTATCCGCCGGTGTGGCAGCATATCAGCATTAGTTTGACGGCATCGCCGATAGTAGTTGATGCCAATGTCATCGCGCCGTTTTCATTAACTTCGGGGCATTACGGCGAGTCGCTGACGGTCGCCATCTTCGGCGTCAAAGGCGGAATATCCGGCAACAACGCCCGCCATAACTATGCAGTATCAACAGGCGGCGAAGGTTTCAGCGGCAAGGCAGACGATGACAAGCCGATAATCCGCATAGTGCATTCTTTCTCCCCGCAAGCGGGAGAAGAAAACATTACGATAAGCGCATCGGTGCGCATTACCGTCAACGATGGCAACGGCAACTCGCTGGTGCAAAGTTTAAGCATAGTGCTGGCAAGCCCGATATCCATCACGGTAATACAGGAAAACATCCGCTTCACGGCTGGCATTTCCGGCGATTTATATCAAATAAGCGCAAGCGGCGGCAGCGGCAATATAGAACTGCTGATACTGGACGGCAGTTTCAGACCGGCGATAGGCGAACTGCGGGCGACAACTTTCGCCGCCGCCGGAGAATATTTGATAACTCTGGAAGTCGGCGGAAGGGACGACATTTTGCGGGCGGGCAGCAACGCCTTCATTTTGGCAAACACAACAACCCTTTCGGTATCTGTCGTGCCGGTTGCAAATGTCGCCATTTCCGTCATTGGATTATTTGCGGCATTGCCAGTTTCGGCGCATCATCTGGTGGCATTAATAAGCGCATCGGGCGGTTATGCCCCCGATGGTTATACCTTTGCGGCATCGGGCGATAATACCGCCATACAAATAGTAGCCGCCAGCAAGACGGCGGAAATCCGCGTATCCATCAACAGCAGGGCGACAATAACCGTCATCGCCGATGACAATCTTGCCAAAGCATCGGCGGCGACTCTTGTAATAACCGTCATACCGGTAGCGGATGATTCTTATGTAGTGGCGGTTTTGCCCGACGCCAGTTTCGGCGTGCCATTTGACCACGAGGAGAATATAACACTCGGGCGGTTATTCTCAAACGGCGGCTCCATACCGCCATATCGTTATGGTCGCCTGTCCGGTCCCGCATACATTTCCGTCAATGCCGCAAGCGGCGAGATAATAGCGCTGCCGTCTTTCGGTTCTCCGCGCACGGTGCGGGCGGCGGTATATTCCACCGACGGCACAAACATCAGCGCGAGTTTGACAATAGAGATAGGATATATCATCCCGCCCGCCCCCTTGTCCGTTCACATTTCGGTAGCCCAATACATTACCATCGGGCGCGGCATCCCGATAAGCGCAAGCGGCGGGCACATCCCCGCCGGAAGGGATTATTCCTACCGCATAACGCCAACTTCCCGGGCGAGTGTTGTGAGCATTGCCATCGGGCGGCAGCAAATAACATTCCTGCCATCTTTGGGCTTGGCAACGGCGACACTAATAGCAGCCGACAACTACATAACCCCCGCCGAAGCCACGGCATTTATCACAACACAAGTATTTGGCGAATACGGCGTTCAACCGCAGGGCGAAGTGGCAACGATACATTCCCGCGCCGGTTTAACTTTGGGCAACATTACCATCAGCGCCCGGCACAGCATAGTATTACAAAACCCGCAAATACTGGTCAACTCCCCGACTCCGGGCGCCGAAGTATCACCGGACGGCGCGGCGATAGAAAGCGACGGCATTTACGAACGCATTTATCGTTTTGCCATACAGCCGACCCTGACACCGGGCGAGCACAGAATAACCGCCATCATCCGCGACAGGCAGGGCTCCTATTTCCCGGCGACAATGCGCTTTACGGCTATCATAACGGCGCAACCTCTGGCGGCGGCAATATCGCAGATATTATCGGTAAATGTCCCGCTCGGCGTGCCAAACATCACCGTCGCCGAGATAAGTTTAAGCGGCGGGCATGGCGACTATCTGCCTTTGTCTTCTCCCAACGGCGTCCGCTTTGTCGTCCAATCGCCGACGATAGCGCGGGTTGTCGTCGCCCCGCCGGTAGCGGGCGTCTACACGCTGACGATAATAGCAAACGATTCCTATTCGCAACCGCAAACAATAAACCCCACAACAATAATAGATGCATTCCCGCAAGCGACGGCATTAATATCGCTGACGACTTACGACCACATAGACGCCGCTTTGATATCGGCGCGTTTGGTAGCCCGAAGCGGAGTGCCGATAACACTCGGCTTTATCACCGTCGCCAGCGGCTTGCACATTGGCACACCCTATTCGGTGCGCTTTTCCACTTTTGCCGACACCGGTTTCGGCGGCAGGCATCCGGACGGCGGCGCGGTAGACGAGCGCGGCGTTTATAGGACGACTCCGGGTTTCATCGGCAATAGGGTATATTCGGCTGAGGTTTCCGATGGCTTGCCGCAAACTCAGGATGCGACGGTAGCGGTAACAGTCCGGGTATTTGTTCCAAACCTCGCATTTGGCGGCATTATTTCGCCGTCCTTTGTGGAGTTGCCGTCAATAACGGCGGATATCACAGTCGCCACAGTCGGGATATACGGCGGCGGCGAACCATACACCATTTCCGCCGTCCCCGCGGGCATAAACAACATCATTCTGGACGATATCGGCGATGACGGCTTGATGAAAGCGGTGCGTTTGCAATCGGGCATAACTTCGCGCGTGCAAAAGATAGCATTTCACGGCGCGCAATTCGCAGACCAAAAGCGAACCTTAAACCTGACCATTTCCATCAACGGCAACATCACCCCCCTTTCCGCCGCGATATACGATGGCGACACTCCCCTCGGCGGCATTTATGTAGCGGGCGGCAATGCGCGGTTGAATCTTTCGGTCGGCGGCGGTTTTCTCCCGTATAGTTACAATATCCGCCCCCGCAGCCACGCCGCCATAGACGGCAACGGCAATATAAACCTCCTAACCCGCGGCGTATTTGTCATAACGGCAATAGCAACAGACGCCGACAGGCAAAAGCCAAAAACAGCAACGGCGCTATTGACCGTCCAAGCCCGCGATGCCTTTGGTTTGGGCGCGCGGCGCGGGCTTTTGACAGTCCCCCGCGAAGTGATAGCGGCGGGCGACCCCGCTTTCATCTTCACCATCACGGCGACCAGATTATCCACAACGCCAAACGCCCAAAACGAAGGCAGCGAGGAGATATTTGACTTCACCCCGCGCACGATAAACGGCGAAGGATTCAGCAGTTGGGGGATACATCCGGCATCGGCATTTATAATCCCCGCAACCCGCACCATTACCACATTCAAAAACGGAATCAGAGTAGTGCGAATCACATCAAACACCGGCGCCGGGCGTTATCTCGTAGTGCAAACCGTCCATGCCATCGGCGAAGACCCCGGCATGCGCACATTGAGAATGTCCTTTATAGACAACGAACTACACGACCCCCTGACGGCATCTTTCACCATAGAAGTATCCGTAACCCCGCTGGCATTTAATGTTTCACAAATCACCCTGCGCGCGCGCACGGGGCAACAATACACAACATCCTTCACCCTCGCCGGCGGTTATGACGACTTATCCCTCGCCCTTTCACACCCGACTTTGGATATCATCAAAGACGGCTTTTTCTTCCCCGCCACCACAAGCACAACAATAAGCATAATCTACGGCAACGCCCGCCAAAGCGGCGACTACCGCTTTACGCTAACAGGCGATGACGACTCCGAAATAACCCCCCAGGCGACGATGATAGCGCAAATAATAAATATCGGCGCGTTGACCTTAAGCGTTATCCGTCACGACCGGTTTATCGCCGTCAGCACAACGGCAACCGTTTTGCAAGCACAAATAAAAGACGGCGGCATAATCACAGTAGAATCCAACTTCGGCAGTTTGCAAACAACAATAACCGGCGCAACCCTAATAGCGCAAATAAGCGCAAGCATAAGCGGCGCGGGCGTCATATCGGTAATAATGACAAGCGCCTTTGACGGCGCGCAGACGATAATCACATTCCCGTTCAGCGCAATATCAAACGACCTGCAAGCATCCGCCCCCGCCGCGCCCTTGTCGGTATACACCGGCGAGGCAAGCACAATATTGGCAACCATAAACATCATCGGCGCACAGCCCATAACGCCGTTCAGCCCGCAAAATGCTTTCGTGCGCATGGAAAGCAACGGCGAACTAATCGCCACAAATGTCCCGGCGCAAGAGCAAACGACAACGGTGACTTATCGTATTGACGATAACGCGGAGCGCAGCATTTTCCTGTCAATAACAATCATAGCCGAAAACTTCCCCGAGCCGTTGGCTTTGCTCCTCCCCGCTTTTGACGAGCCGCAAAACATCGCCACCCGATACACCGCCGAATATCGCGGCGGCAGAGGCGAAAAGCGCGCAACAATCCACCCCCCGACCCCAAACATTTCCATCACACAGGGAGAAGACAGCGCACTAATAACCTTCGGCGTAACAGGCACAATAACGGCGACAATCTACGCCAACGACGAGCACCCTGCAACCGAAGAGTTGCGGCAGTTATACACAGCCCGCATATTCCATTATTATGGTTATGAACCAAGCACGGCGGGCATATTCACCATCCGCGCCGACAGGCGCGCAAGTATCGCCCTCGGCGGCATCTACCTTGCCCATTCCCGTGCGGCTTTGACGGCGATACAATCCCAAGTATCGCCGGATATCACAATCCAAACCTTTAATACATTCCCCGCCCGCGGTCGTTATGCGCTCGGCAACAATATCATCGTCCCCCCCGCCCCCCCCGGCTTGCGCACCATAGCCATAACCCTCACCTCGCCAAACGGCGACTACCAGCCGCTAACGGCAACGCAAATAATCAAAACCGAACTAAAACCCTTGTCATTACAAGTAGCATCCCACACCGGCATTTTCGCCGCCGATGCCCGCCCGACCACAAGAATAGCGATAAGCGGCGGCTATGGCGATTATGCCTCCCGCATATTCGGCATAAACACCGAAGTATCCGTCGGCTACACTCCCGAAGGCGGCGGTTATGCCAACATCATCTTCGCCAGCGTCACAAACCCGCGCACATTAACAACAAGAATAATCATAAACGACCAAAGCGAAAACACAAGCGCGGCGACATTAACCCTCGCCCTGACCGCCTACGCCCCCCTGCAAGTATCAATAATAAACAGAGTCCCCTTCATCCGCCGCCTGCCCGCCCCCCCATACCCGTCCCTCACCGTCGGCAGGATAGCAGGCAGCGGCGGCATTCCGTCAATAAGCGGTTACAACTTTTCCGGCGCAACACCGGCGGGCGGCGGCGGACCCGCCTTTTCCGTCATGGCAAACGGCGATATCCTAACCCCCGGCGCCCACGCAGACACGGCAGAGAGAGAGATGACAATAATCGCCATAGCGGGCGACGGTTACAACGAAGGCACGCCCCCGGCATCAATAAACTACACCATATTCTTCCGCGACGAAATGGCACTGCCATCCATCGGCATAATATCCGTAACAACCGGCGACTTCAACCCCCAACCCTTGATAACAATAACCCCCGGCGCGGGCATTCCCCCCTATCGCTTCACGCTATTGAACCAGCCGGGCTATATCGCAGCGGGCGATGACGGCATAATCACAGCCCTGCTAACCCCCCCAACCCCCCAAACCCTCACCATCTCAGCGGTAGTGGAAGATTCCTTCATCCCCCCCGCCACAATAACAGCGGAGATAACACTGGCGGTAGTTATCCCCCCCCCGCCGATACAGATGGCATTCCAGGCACCGGGCTTCCGCCGCACGATAATCCTCGCCGACAAGCCAAACTTCTCCGCCAATGGCCAAGCGGTCGCGCGTTTGATAACCAGAGGCGGCGCGGCGACAACCTACTCATACACATTCCAGCCCGAAGGCAGATTTATCACGGTTGAACAAAACGGCGATGTAATCCTGCGCGGCGGCAACAACGCCGAATTCGTCGGTCATCTCACGGCAAAAATAATAGCAAGCGACAACAGCCGCCTGACGAGAGATGCCACGATAACGGCAACAACCCGCACCTATTACAGCGCATTAAGAATAGAGCACGGCAGAAGCGGGCAGAGATTCACCGGCGGCACATTACGCACCACCCGTTTCGTCAATGAAATACTGGACGGCGGCGTGGAAATCTTCCGCACCGAAAGATTAGGCACCCAATGCATTACCTGCGCGATAAAAACGCCAAACGAAGGATGGGAAACCACCCAGCCCAACACATTCTGGCACTTGTACCCGCAGACAATATCAAGGGACTTCCAAATCATCCAGTATATGCTAACCGTATACACAGAGACAGACCCCACCCATCTGGCGGCAACATTGGCGATAGACCTGAGCACCCGCTTCTCGCCCTTTTCGGTCAATGTCAACGATGTTTTCACGCCATTCGTAACCCCGGGCGACTCTCCGACCGTAAGAGTAGCCCACATTACCCCGCACCACGGCTTCGGCGGCTACGCGGCAACGCTAAACAACCACCCGTATGTAACAGTAAACTTCTTCCGCGGCGCCGGTTCATTTGTAAGTTTCGGCCCCATCCTCCCCCTGACCCTGCGCACCCTTACGCTAAACTATCAAGACCGCGACCCCTTCACCCCCCCGATACCGATTGTTATTACTATCTCATCGCGCATAGCCCCGCTAACGGCGGCGGCACAACCCCAGCAGATATCCGTCATTTTTGCGGGACCAAAGCCAATAGTCCGCAACAGCATTACCATAAACCTAAAAGTGGATTTGCTGACAATAAATGTAGGCGGCGGTCATTTCCCCCCGGGCGGCAGATACAACGCAACGGCAAGCAGCGACAACAACCTTTCGGTTAGCGCAAGGGCAAGCGGCACAACCTCCTTCATAGTCCGCGTCCAGCCCAATCCGGCGGTTTCCGCCTACGCGCTGATGCACACTTTGACCGTCGTAGTGGATGACGAAAACAAAGACACCCCCCCGATAACAATAAGGGCGACGGT
>JBPCWZ010000011.1:0-25246 GCA_051009015.1 Gammaproteobacteria bacterium
CAAGCGGCGTGTGTCCGGCGTCATTGACCTTATTGACCGATATGCCTTCTATATTCAAAAAGTTGCTCAGCCGTAGGGGATTGTCGGTCACTTGGGCGGCAAGATGCAGCATTGTGTTGCCTCCTTGTGCCGATGCATTGACATCCGCCCCGGCGGCAAGCATAACGGAAATGCGCGGCGAATCGTGCGGGGTTATGCGCAGGGCATAAAAAAGCAAATACGAATCCGCCTGCTCGTCTGTCCGCTCGTTAATATCGGCGCCGGAAGCGACAAACTGACGCGTCGTTTCCAAATCCATCGCCGCAAAGGCATTAATGCGCGCACGCGCATCCCCCGCCGATGGAATGCCGAAAGCATCGCAACCCACGCGGACATTGCAAGAAGTGATAAAGCGCAAAGTCAAAGTATCCTGCCCGGTATAGCCGGAGCGAACATACTCGCCGCCGACAAGCGTAAAGCCGACTCCGCTTATCGTCACCGTCATCAAACCGGCGGCGGGTTGCGACAAAACGACGACCTCGCCGTCGGCGGTAATGGTTATCAAACCGGCGGGCTCGGTCGTGTAGGAAATGGACGATGGCGGAAGTTGTTGCGCCGATGCCTTGTCGGCAAATGTCAAAGCACAAAAACCGCCGACAACCAAAGCAATGACGGCAAAAGCCGTTTGTGCAAAGGTCTCAGCCGTGCGCCGTGCGCCGTGCGCCGTGCGCCGTGCGATGATAAACGACCAAAGTCAATAATGTCCGACAACATCGCCAAACATTATAATACAAAACCCCCCGTTTTACCAAACGCGCCAAAAAAAACCGCCCATCTTCGTCATTCCCATCTCCATCATTCCAGCCCCCCTTCGGCTTTCGCGGGAATGACGGGATTAAATGACAATATTAAAGGCGGCGGTGATGGCGCAGGGCGAAAAATACCGCCGCCGCCAATGCCAGCAATGGCAACAAATTCAAGGCGGGAGAAGAAAACAAAACCGCCGCTTGCGCCGACATTTGTTTGCCGAAATAATACGCGCCGCCGATGGCAGCCGCGCCCAAAGCCGCCGGCGGCGCAGTCAAACGCCGCCGCCGATGCACCATCCAAACCGCGCTCGCCGCCAATAACAACAAAGCCGGCAAACCCGCCGCCCGCGCCCACAAAGCACCGGCAAACTTCGCCGCATTCTGCCCCGAATGTTCCAAAGCATCGCTCGCCCGCGCCAAACCCGCCGCCGACATATCGCGCGGGCGCTCGTTCAATGCCGACAATGCCCCCGCGTTTATGCGCATCAGCCACGGGCGGCTGGCAAACTTCTCGCGCACCACTTCGCCGTTTGCCGGATGCGCGGTTTCAACATCCCGCAAAAGCCATCCTTCGGAAATTCTCTCGCCGCTTTTTGCGGTAAGGATGGTTGTGATTTGCCCGCCGCCGGTTTGATAGATGATGATATCGCGCAGCAAGTTGCCGCCGATAACTTCGCCGATGCGGGCAAAGTTGTCTCCCTCCCGCAGCCAGACATTGCGCCCGATATTGCCTTCCTCGCGCACCAACCGGGCGACATTGCGCCCCGGTGCTATCAACAGTTCGCTCGCCGCGCCATAAAGCCCGGCAACAGGCAAAGCCGCCGCCGCCGAAAAAGCCGCAACCATGGATACCGACAAACCCGAAGCGCGCATGACCGAAAGTTCATGCGAATCGTCCGCGCGGCGCAAAGCCGCCGCCGCGCCAATGGCGGCGGCAAAAAAACTCGTCTCCATCGCCAACCGCGGAGTCGCCAATAGCGCAAGCAATAATGCCGTTGCCGCATCATAATCCCCCGCATAGCGCAAAAACTCAAAAAAACCCGCCAGCGCCGAAAGCGCCGCCCACACAAGGGCTATCATCCCGCCGACACGGCGAAAAAAATACCTGAAAAGAATCACCGCCCGCCGCTTAAAAGTCGCAGGCATTTTTCGGCGGCGTTTTGTTCCGCCGCCCGCACGGTTTTGCCGTCTCCTGTTGCGGTTATGATATCGCCGCTTGTCGTCTGCGCCCGGCATTCCACAAAAAAATGCGCATTGTGGTCGGCGCCGGTTTTTTGCAACAAAGTATAAGTCGGCGTTTTGTCGCCGCTGCTGTGTGTTGTTTCTTGCAGCATCATCTTCGGGTTTTTGAGGTTGTCGCCCGCCGCCATCTTTTCTTCAACTTCGGCAAGCGTATCGCCGAGCATTTTTTGCATTGCCTCATCCGCCGCCGCCAAGCCGCCGTCCAGATAGCACTGCGCGAAGTATTCCTCCGTCTTTCCGGCGATAACCGAGTCGGACATATCCGCAACCCCCCACGCCTTCGCCATCCCGCACCTTCGCGCCGCCGCCGCCAAAGCCCTGCCGCTGACAAGCGATTCGCGCACGAAAGTTAACTCCCCTTCGCGCAAATGCGGATGACGCGCATACAAAAGCCGCGACGACAAAAACTGCAGCAAAGCATCGCCCAGCCACTCCTGCCGCTCCAATTGGGCGGTTTCAATACTCCGCCTTTTCCGTTTCGTCATTGTTGTTATTGTTGTCGTTATCCGCGTCTTCGGTTTGCACTTTTGCCGGTTCGGCAAAAGGTTGCGACGACGGGCGCAGCGACAAACCGGCGCGGCTGTCGTCCGAAGAAAAGTTGTATATCACCCGCACCGCCGGACCTATCAGATGACTCTCCGGCAAAAGCCCCCAATAGCGGCTATCGTTGCTGTGGTCGCGGTTGTCTCCGGCGACAAAATAATAGCCATCAGGCAAATGGCAGTTCAACACCCGCCCGCTCGGCAAACGCAACAAAGAGCAGTTGTCATCCGGCGTTTGGGCGACTCCCGCCCGCCTGCCGTCGTCTTCTTGCAAAATATGATACCAGCCGCCATCGGGAAGCCGCTCGCGATATAAACCGCCGCTGCCGCCCGGATAGGAATAAATCTCTTCTTCGTCGCGGGCGGGAATGCGCCGGTCGTTGATATAAAAAACGCCGTCGTAATAACTCAACTTGTCGCCGGGCAGGGCGATAATGCGCTTGACAAAGTATATCTCGTCGCCGGGCTTGCGAAAAACGACAATATCGCCGCGCGCCGGCGGCTCTCCCGCCGAAAGCCGCCAATGCCAAACCGGCATGCGAAAGCCGTAGCGGTTTTTTTCCACCAGCACATAATCGCCAACGCGCAATGTCGGCTGCATGGAGTTTGACGGGATGGTGAACCAGTCAAAAAAAAAACCGCGAAAAACAAACACCGCCAGAAAGATGACGAAGATGTCGCGCCAGAACGACACCGCCCCCCGCCGCTCCGCCGTTTCGCCGCGCCGGTCTATGGCGAAATAGGCGTAAAGCAGCCCGGAGGCGGCGGAAAGCAGAAAGAAAACAAGGTCGGTTGAATACATTTCAGTCGTCTTTTCGCAAGGCAGCCAAAAACGCCTCCTGCGGAATATCAACGCGGCCAAAACGCTTCATGCGCTTCTTGCCCGCCTTTTGCTTTTCCAGCAGTTTGCGCTTTCTGGTAATGTCGCCGCCGTAGCATTTGGCGGTAACATTCTTGCGCAGCGCCTTGACCGTCTCGCGGGCGATAATTTTACCACCGACCGCCGCCTGCACCGCAATGTCAAACATCTGCCGCGGGATTAAACTTCGCAACTTCGCCGCAGTATCGCGCCCGCGCGCCGCCGCAAGCGTGCGCGGCGACATCATCGCCAAAGCGTCAATGCGCTCGCCGTTGATTAAAATATCCACGCGCACGACATCGGCGGCGCGGTATTCCAAAAACTCGTAATCCATTGAAGCAAACCCGCGGCTTGCCGATTTCAAACGCCCGAAAAACCCGCTTATCAATTCCGCCAGCGGCGCTTCGTAATGCAAAACCGCGCTGCGCTCGGCATAATCGGTGCGCTTGTGCGCGGCGCGGCTTTCGGCGGCGATTTGCATAGCCGCCCCGACATATTCCGCCGGCGTTACAATCGTCACCGCAACCATCGGCTCCAATACGCGGCGCAATGACGAAGGTTCCGGCATTCGGCTCGGATGATCCACTTCCGTCATTTCGCCGTTTGTTTTTTCCGCGCGATAGGCGACTCCGGGGGCGGCGATGATGATATCCAGATGATACTCGCGCTCCAAACGCTCGCGGGTTATCTCCAAATGCAGCATTCCCAACAAACCGCAACGCAAGCCAAAACCAAGCGCCGGGGAACTTTCGGTCTCAAAAGCCAGTGCGGTATCATTCAAACGCAACTTCTCCGCCGCCTCCCGCAACAGCGGAAAATCATTCGGGCTGACCGGGAAGAAACTGGCAAAAACATGCGGCTTTGCCTTGCGAAAACCGGGCAATGCCGCGGCACAAGGCGCGCGCGCCAAAGTCAGCGTATCGCCGACCTGGGCAATATCCAAATCTTTCAATCCGGTAATAATGCAGCCGACTTCTCCGGCGGCGAGTGATTTGCGCTCTTGCCATTTTGGCGTGTAAATGCCAATGGACTCACACTCCCTTTCTTCGCCGTTTGCCATAAAACGCACGCGGTCTCCTGTTTTCAAAACGCCGTCCATCAGGCGCACCAAAATGACAACACCCTGATATTTGTCAAACCACGAATCAAATATCAACGCCCTTAGCGGCGCTTTGACATCGCCCGAAGGCGGCGGCACGCGCCCGACAAGCGCGGCAAGTAATTCATCAACCCCCGCGCCGGTTTTGGCGCTGACGCAAACGGCGTCATCGGCGGTTATGCCGACCATGCTTTCTATTTGCGCCCGGGCGGCGGCGGTGTCGGCGGCGGGCAGGTCGGTTTTGTTCAGCACCGGCACAATGGCAAGCCCCAAACCGGCGGCGACATTGCAATTGGCAATGGTCTGCGCCTGCACTCCCTGGCTGGCATCAACAACCAAAAGCGCGCCCTCGCAAGCGGCAAGCGAACGCGATACTTCATAAGAAAAATCCACATGCCCGGGCGTGTCTATCAGATTAAGCGCATAGTCGTTATGGCGCAAACTCGCGGTTTGCGATTTGATGGTAATGCCGCGCTCGCGCTCCAAATCCATCGTATCCAAAACCTGCGCTTTCATCTCCCGCTCCGGCAAGCCGCCAAGGCGGCGGATGAGCATATCGGCAAGAGTGGTTTTGCCGTGGTCTATGTGCGCGATGATGGAAAAGTTGCGAATGTTCCGCATTGTTTTGCTTTTGCGCCTTATGTTTTGACGGCGATAACGCCGCCCTTGTTGTTTGCATCCGGCGGCAGGCATCGCCCGACAACCGCCGCATGCCCGCAGTTGTGTTTATAAAACAACGCCAAAGCATCATCAGCAACATCCGGCGCGCATGCCAATAACAATCCGCCGCTTGTTTGCGGGTCGCAAAGGATCTCCCGCTGCCAATCCGCGCCGTCAAATATTACTTCGTTTTGACAATCTTGCCAGTTGCGTTTGCCGCCTCCTGTGCCGCCTTTTTTGGCAAGCATTATTGCGCCGTCCATAAGCGGCAACTTGTCAAAATCCAACTGCGCCCGAATGCCCGAAGCGCGGCACATTTCCAGCAAATGCCCGAGCATGCCAAAGCCGGTAATATCGGTCAGCGAATGCGCGCCAGCCAAAGCGGCAAGCGGCAAACCCGCGCTATTAAGCGTTTTCATTGTCGCCGTCATTGTTGCATATTGTTGTTGCGGAAGTTTTCCCCCGCGGTGCGCGGCACTTAGCAAACCCGCGCCCAATGGTTTGCCGAGAATTAAAATATCGCCCGGTTGCGCATTGCCGTTTGTGAGAATCTTGTCCGGATGCGCGCTGCCGATGGCGCACAAGCCATAAAGCGGTTCGGCATTGCGAATGGAATGCCCGCCCGCGACAACAACGCCCGCCTGTTGACAAATATCCGCGCCGCCTTGCAGGATTTGTTTGACGGTCGCATTATCAACCGCTTCGGGCATCGCCGTCAGCGCAAGGGCAAAAAGCGGGCGCGCGCCCATCGCATAAATATCCGATAGCGCATTGGCGGCGGCGATAGCGCCAAAATCGGCGGCGTCATCAACAACCGGCGCAAAAAAATCGGCACTGGCGACAATGGCAGAATCGTCCCCGACACGCCAAACAGCGGCATCATCACAAAACTCCCCGCCAACCAATAACTTCCCGCCAACCGGCAAATCATCGCCGCCGTCTTTCATCGGGCGAATGTCGTTATTTTTGACGGCGGCATGCAAAGGCGCAAGCCACTGACGCAAAACCCCGGCGCTTATCTTGCAACCGCACCCGCCGCTGCCGGCAAAAGCAGTCAACTTTGTCATTTGCGGCTCTTTCCGCGCATTATCCACTATTCCCCCCATTCGCGCCGCCAATTATAACCGCAATCATTACCGCAACCTTTTCGCCAACGGGCAAGTTTCGCCAAACAATAATAAGTTATCGCAAATGATGAAAAAGCGAAAACGGCGGCGGGTTTTGTTATTTTCGCCTGTTTCGTTATTTTGGGGGGGTTATTCTTTTTTGACGGCGGCGGCCAGTTCGGCGTTTATTGCCATTGCGGCGGCGCGCGGGTTTTTGGCATCGCGGATTGGTCTGCCCACTACCACATAATCGCCGCCGGAGCGGATGATATCGCCGGGGGGGGAAGTGCGTTTTTGGTCGTCTTCGTTGTTGATAACCGGGCGCACGCCGGGGGTGACGAGTATTAACTTTTCGCCGCATTCCGCCCGCAATGCCGCAACTTCCAAGCCGGACGATACCACGCCGTCGCAACCGCAAGCCAAAGCCCGCCGCGCCCGGGATAAAACAACATCGCGCACATTGCAGTCAAAACCCAAATCATTCATATCCCCGGCGTCCAAACTCGTCAGCGCCGTTACCGCCAGTATTTTCAGATCGCCTTTGGCTTTTGCCGCCGCCGCCATCATCGCATCATTGCCATGCACGGTCAAAAACTTCGCGCCGCTGTTTGCCAAAGTCGCAGTCGCCCGCGCCACCGTCGCCGGGACATCAAAAAGTTTCAGGTCGGCAAAAACCGACAAGTCGCGCTTTGCCAGATCGTCAAGCAGTTGCCGCCCCTCTCCGGCGGCAAAAAGTTCCAGCCCTATTTTGTAAAACGATGCGGCATCGCCGAGTTCTTCAACCAACTTCAAGGCATCCGCCCGGCGGGGGACATCCAAAGCGACAATCAAACCGCCGCGTTTTTGTTGCATCATCAGGGTTTGTTCAGCCGCCAGTCGTAATCGTCATCGGCGATAGCATTGACATTTGCCAACTTGCCGCGCAAATCGTCATCGGCATATTTGCGCAGATGGGCGATTATGCCGCTGTCATCGCCGCCGAAATCTTCGGCAAACCACTCATAAATACTGGAAACAACAAGCGCGCCGCCGGCATTGACATCCGCCCCGCGCGGATGATTGATAAAATCGCGCGCCCCTTCCCGCAGCAATGCTTCGGTGTTTTCGGCGGTAAAGGCATTCGTCATTAAGTTCGGGCAACCGATGGATGCGCAATTGACGGCGTAATGCACCCGGGCATCCTGCCAAATAGGGCGCAAAATGCGGTGTTCTATGTCGTCCAATGACAGCATTTCGCCTTCCACTTGCGCGAGCTTTTTCTGCCACGGGCCGCCGCCGCCAAACAAGCCGGGCTCAATATCGCGGATGCTATCAACCGGATAGTTTGATATGACGACATCCGCCGTAAGGGCGTTATACAAGTTAATCCAAAAAGCCCGCTGCTCGTCGCGGTTGAGGTCGGAGACGGGCGTTTTTTGCAGGGTATCCAGATATGCTTTCAGTAGCCCTTTGCCTTCGCCCTTTTCGGCGGCGTCATAATCCAGCAGATTAATGCCGTCCCGCTCTTGCAGGTATTGCCCGAGAAATGCATCCCAAACCGAATGGTCAACAACGGCAACGGAGTCCGGATTATGCCTTTCCCACCGCGCCCAAAGTTCCGCCTTCGGCGCAGCCGCGGCAGAAAAAGCCAACCCGCCCCCGCCAACAAAAACCGCCAGCGCAAAAACAAACCCCCGCCGCAACATAACCGACATTATAACCCCTTTTTCCCGCCTTCTTCCTTCGTCCTGTCCGCTTGCGCGGGAATGACGGGTTTGGATTATTTGGCGGTGGTTTTCAGTTGGCGGGCGGGGGTGGATATTTCCGCCGGGGTTTTTATGTGGTGGAGTTTGTTTTTGCCGATGGCGCGCATCAGAATGATGCCGCGGGCGAGGGCTTCGCGGGCGGTTTTTTGGCGGTCTGCCGGTTTGCCGCCGATACGACGGTAGATGAGCGCGCCCTTGACGGCTTTGCCTTTGATATTGGCGGGGAAATCCGCCTTAAGCGCCGGTATGCTTTCCCCGGCGAGGCGGATGATGTCGTCGCGGCGCAAAGTGTGCTTGACTTCCATCAGGACGACATATTTGCCGTTGATGCCGACGAGGTCGTATTGGTTGCCTTCCCACGAGCGGACATCCTCGGTTATGGCGTCAAGGGGTATCGCGCCGACTTTGCGGGCGTCCATAATCGCCCGGGCGGCTTCAACCTCAAAGATTTCGCCGTTGCTATCGGCGATGCCGCCGACTTCTTTGGAGATGCCGTCCATTCTTTCGGTGATGCCGTCGAGAATCCTATAGATTTTGGCTTCTATGGCGGCGATGCTAGCGTCATGCTCGGCTTTGGATTCGCTGGCGGGCGGGGTTTTGGCTTTGGCGGACATGGCGACATTATAGCATTTGATTGGGAATTTGCATGCTTGTTGCCCGGTTTTTTGCGGCGGGAGTTTTAAGTGCGCCCGCTTTGCCTTTGGCAAAACTTCGTTTTCGCGACAATGACGGAATGGAAAGGCGCGGGCGTGAAACTCCCGCTTTTGCCGCATTTTTGCATAAAAAAAGGGCGGCATCTCTGCCGCCCCTTTTAACCTCCCAACAGCAGTGCCAAGCCAGCACCAATCGCGGCAGCGACAAGAGTTTTCTCCTGCAACACCCCGTCCACGATTTTGTGTTTCTTGGGGTTGATGATTTTCTCAGTCCCATCGCCCATTGTGGCGATGAGATGACCATCAACTTCTCGCAGATTAATTACCTGCTGGGATGGATTGATTACTTGTGTCATTGTGGCTCCTTGTTGTGTTGCCCCATCGTAGGTGGTAGCGTACCTTAAAAACTGGTTTAGCGTGCATTATACACAATCAAGCCCGAGTTTGCATAAAAAAGGGCGACATCCCTGCCGCCCCTTTCGTCATTGCCGCAAAAGCGGGAATCTGATAACCGCCGCAAATGCCGCTAACCGCCCTGCTTTTCCAT
Organism: Gammaproteobacteria bacterium; assembly: GCA_051009015.1. Taxonomy (GTDB): domain Bacteria; phylum Pseudomonadota; class Gammaproteobacteria; order Tethybacterales; family Persebacteraceae; genus JAHRAH01. Next base: position 9,242 of record JBPCWZ010000011.1, read on the forward strand.
CGCTTCCCGCAAAACATGCGCGACTTCGCTGTCTTCACCATGCTCTTCTATGGCTATTTGCAAGGGCTTATCGCCGTCATTATCACGCGCATGCAGGTCCGCCCCCGCTTTGACAAGGGCAAGCACGGTTTCGGTGTAACCTCCGTCTGCCACAAGATGCAAAGCCGTCCAGCCATCACTTTGTTTCACCTCAATAGCCGCCCCGAATTTGACAAGGGCAAGCACGGTTTCAGTGTTACCTTCTCCTGTTGCCAAGTGCAGAGGCGTTAAGCCATCGTTGTTTTTTGCGTCAACATCCGCCCTCTCTTTGATAAGAACAAGCACGGTTTGGGTATAACCGCGACATGCTGCATCATGCAAAGGCGTCCCACCATTGCAATCTTTTGCCTCGGTATCTGCTCCCGCAGTGACAAGAGCGAGCGTGATTTGGGCTTGACCTTTCTCTGCCGCATTATGCAAAAGCGTATTGCCAAAATCATCTTTGGCGTTAACATCCGCCCCCGCTTTGATAAGAGCATAGGCGGTTATGGCTTGACCTGCCACTGTTGCACTATGTAAAGGCGTCCCGCCTTCGTTGTCTTTTGCGTCTATATCCGCCCCCGCTTTGATAAGAGCAAGCGCGGTTTGGGTATAACCGCCATATGCCGCAAGATGCAAAGGCGTCAAGCCATCGTTAGTTTTAGCGTCAATAGCCGCCCCCGCTTTGATGAGGGCAAGCCCGGTTTCGGTTTGACCTTTCCCCGCCGCATAATGCAAAGGCGTTATGCCTATGTCAATTTTTGCGTTGACATCCGCCCCGCCGTTAATCAGCCGGTTGAGTGCGATGATATTGCCGCGCCCCGCCGCTTGGTGCAGCGAAATGCCGTCGCCCACAAGGTTGCTTAAAAACTTGAACATCGGTGCGTTCCCTTTCTTGTTAAATGGAAATGCGACAAGCCGCCCAGTAAATCGCAAGGCGGCATTTTACAACAAAACCCGCCCGAATTTGCCCGAAAACACGGCTTTGGCGGAAATCTACGAGGGCGGGCGCGGCTTTTGGCTGCCTTGTTAAATATTTTGACAGCGCTAATTCGGGTTTTGGCTGGACTAATTTAGGTTTTTCGCGCCTTTGCACAGGTCGTGGTCGCACTAATTCGGGTTGTATTTGTCCTTGCACGAGTCGTGGCTACCCTAATTTTTGCTTTTCTTGCCTTTGCAAAACCCGAATTAGCCCGCGCAAAACACAAAACAACACTGCCAAAGGCGGGTTTATCCGCCGGTGGCGAATTTGCGGGCGTTGGTGAAGATTTGTAGCCATGGGGTGTGGTCGTTTTGCCAGTCGGGGGGGGAGTATGACATTTGCGCGGTGCGATAAACGCGCTCGGGATGCGGCATTAATGCCGCGATTCTGCCGTCCGGCGAAGCAAAGCCGCATACTCCCCCGGCACTGCCGTTTGGATTGTGCGGGTATTGTTCGCTTGCATTGCCGGTGTTATCAACATAGCGCATTATTGCGGGGGCGTTGATAATCCCGCCGTTTTTGCCGCTGTTATCTTTATCGCCGTTGTTGTCATCAAAAACCGCGCGCCCTTCGGCGTGTGAAGATACGACCGGCAGCATCATTCCCGCCATATCGGCAAAAAGCGGCGCGTTATTCGGCAACACTTCCGCCATGGTAAATCTTGCCTCAAAAACACCGCTGCGGTTTGGCAAGAACTCCGGCAAACGCCAACCTTCGCCGCCGGGCAAAATAGCGCGCAAATGCGAAAGCGTCTGGCAGCCGTTGCAAACGCCAAGGACAAAAACATCCGCACGGGCGAAAAACGCCGCAAACATCTCGGCAAGTTTGCCATCGCCCAAAAGCGCACCGGCATAACCGCGCCCCGCACCAAGCACATCGCCAAACGAAAAGCCGCCGCAAAAAGCCGCGCCGCAAAAAGAATCCAACTTATGCCGCCCGCTTTGCAAATCACTCAAATGCACATCCACCGCGTCAAAACCCGCGCACGAAAAAGCCGCCGCCATTTCGCGCTGCCCGTTGATTCCCTGCTCGCGCAATATTGCCACGCGCGGTTTTTTTCGCCGCTTTGTTGTTGTCGTTGTTGCGATATCCGCCCGCCAGTTTTTTGGCGCGCGCACAAACAAGCCCGGGTCGTTGTCATAATCCCGCGCCGTTTCTTCCGCCGCGCATTGCGGGTTGTCGCGGCGCGCGCATATTTCGGCATCCGTCAGTTGCCATGCGCGGCGCAAATCTGCGGTATTTTCGTCCACCACAACTTTGCCGCTGCGGACTATTTGCACCCGCCGCGCACTTTGCGCCGTGCCGATGGTTTGCGCGCCGTTTGTTATGCCGTTGTCGGCGAAAAGTTGCAAAACCCGCGCCGCATTGTCTTTTGACACTTCCGCCAAAACCGCAATACCCTCGCCAAAAAGCGCCCGCGCCAACTGCGCCAAACCTCCCGCCGCCGCGCCGTCAATAAGCATATCATCGCCGTCCGTATCGCCAACCTGCGCGCAAAAAGCATCGGCAGTCAAAACCAAGCCGCAGTTTGCCGCAAATGCCATCTCGCAAACGGCAGCCCACATTCCGCCGTCACTGCAGTCGTGAAATGCCAAAAACAGGTTTTCTTTTTTGCAAGCCGAAAGCGCCGCCAAAAACCGCCGCATCGCCGCCGCCGAAATATCCGCGGCGGCATTGTCGTCATCGCCGCCGCCGATGGATGCAAAAACCGACCCGCCCAGATTTTCGCCATCATCATCATCGGCGCAAAGTCGCATCAGTATCGCATCGCCCGGTTTCGCCCGCAGTTGCGGAGTCAAAATCCGGCGGGCATCAATCATTGCGGCAAATGCCGCCGCCGCCGCCATCGGCGGAGAGCCGACAAAACCGCCGCCGGATGGCATTTTCATTGACAGCGAATCTTTGCCGACAACAACGCCCGCGCCAACACCGATGCAAAAAGCCGATGCCGCCTGCACGGCGGAACGCAAACCGCCAATGCCGCGCGAACAATCGGCAAGCCAATTAAGCGACAAATGTATCGGCGCATCGCCGATATCCGCCGCCGCCAAATTGCACAACGCTTCGGCGATAGCCATCCTCGCGCCGCTCGCCGGGTTTTGCGCGGCAATTGCCGGACGCTCGCCAAGGGCAAAACAGGCGCCGGAAAAATCCGTGAAGTTATCCAAAAACGCCGCACAATCCGCCACCGGCGTCTGCCACGGCCCGACCATCTGGTCGCGCGCCGTCAAGCCGCCGACGGTGCGGTCGCCGATGGTTATCAAAAAACGCTTGCTGCCAACGGACGGATGACGCAAAACGGCATAGCATATATCGCGCAAATCTTCGCCGGTTTGCAACTGAAACTTCGGCGGGCGGACGGGTTGCGGCGGCGGAATGTCGGGCGGTATGCCGCTTTTGCCGCCGAGCAGTTTATCCAGCGGAAAATCCACAACCCTGCCGCCGTCATCGTCAATTACAACCAGAAACGGCGAATCGGTTATCTCGCCGATGACCGAAAAAGGGCATCTTTCGCGCGCGCACAATGCGGCAAAACCATCCAAAGCGGGGGGAGGCAATGCCAGCACAAAACGCTCCTGTGCTTCGTTGCACCATATCTCCGCCGGGCGCATTCCGTCTTCTTCCACCGGTATTTTGGCAAGTTTGACAACCGCACCACAACCGGCATTGTGCGCCAACTCGGCAACCGCACAACCCAACCCGCCCGCGCCGACATCATGGACGGAAAGCGCGCCGCATCCTTGATTATCACGGCGGCGCAAAGTGTCAATGACTTCCATCGCTCGCCGCTGCATTTCGGCGTTATCGCGCTGCACGGAATTAAAATCGGCATCCACCGTGCGCACTCCGCCGCTGTCGCTTGATGCCGCGCCGCCGCCCATGCCCACGCGCAAACCGGCACCGCCCAGATGGATTATCTTGTCGCCGGGGCGCAGTGTTTTTTTGTGCGCCGATGACGGAAGGATCTGCCCCAAACCGCCGGCAAGCATCAGCGGTTTGTGAAAGCCGAAATGATAACCTTCGGCACTATCGCCCGCCGATTCAAACACCCGAAAAAAGCCGCCGATGGCAGGGCGCCCGAATTCATTGTTATACGCCGCCGCTCCCAGCGGTGCTTCTATCATCACCCGCAGGGCATCGGCAAAACGCGGCGGCGGCGGCGGCAAAACAACAGGCGGACAATGCGCAAAAGGCAGCATGGACACGGCAAAACCGCAAAAACCGGCACGCGCCATCGCACCGGTCCCCGCCGCCGCTTCGTCGCGCAACTCTCCGCCGCTGCCGGTCGCCGCGCCAAAAAAGGGCGATACCGCCGTGGGATGATTATGCGTTTCGGCTTTGGCGACAAGATATTGCCCGCCCGCCGCCGCCCGATAAACGCCGTCTTCACCGGCAAAAAAATCACCGCCGCCGCCGCCTTCAACAACGGCGGCATTGTCGGCAAAAACACTAACCGCCCCGCGCGGGCTTTTGGCATGCGTTTGGCGAATCATCGTCATCATGGAATCTTCGCCGCCGCTGTTGAAAAGATGATGGCGGCAGTGTTCGGAATTAACCTGCTCAAACATCAATGCTTCCGCCTCGCTCGCCGCCCGCCCCAACAAGTCGCCAACGGCGGCATGCGAATCCGGCATTTTCGGCGGTTGCGGATGGCTTTGGCTTTTGTCTTGCGGGCGGCAAAAGATATTGTTTGCGTCAATAATGTCAGCGCGGCAAAAAACGCTTTCGGTCATCTTGTCGGCAAGTTGCCGCGCCGCCGCTTTTGCGCCATCGCCGCGCAAAAGCAAACCGCGCTCAATGCGCAAAAGCGCGCCGCATTTTGCACCTTCGGACAAATCACCACCGCCAAAACCGCACCGGCGAACAATATCCGCCGCCTTCGCACCCCAAGCCGATATACGCCCCGGATGCGGAAGTATCAAAGCGCAATCATCGTCAAGAGAATCGGCAAAAACCGGCGCCGCCCGCAAAAGTTTCGCCAATGCCGCAACATCATCGCCGGCATTCAAGCACCAATAAAAAAACACCCCGTCATCGGCGGGCGCATCAACCCCGGCGCGCCGCGCCCGAACAAAAGCATCGCCGCCGCCGCCAACAAAAAAAACAACCTCACCCCCCGCCGCCATCATCCGCCCCATATCCAAAATGGAATTATAAACCGCTACTTTTTCCCGCCGATAAAAAATGACAGAGTTTTATCATTCTCGCGCCAAAGGCGCGAAAGCGGCGGGTTTTGGCAAAAATGGCAGTTTGGGCGAATCTTGTGATAATATGCCGCCCTGCGGATGGCGGGATGGCTTGCCGCCGCAAAACACAAACCAAAAGGAGCAAACAATGAAAAAAACATTAGCCATTATCGCGCTTGCCGCGATTTTGTCGGGCGCATGCGCCGCAACACCGCATGTCGTTAAGGAGCAGAAAATATCCGATGCGGATTTATCCTGCAACGGGCTTGCCGAAGCCATCGCCGAAGCCGAGCGCTTTAAGAAAGAGGCGTACAATTCAAAATTCAAACCCGGCAATGTTGCCGCCTATTTGTTATTTATGCCCGCTGTATGGGCAGGCGCAAAATTCGGCACTTGGCAAGAAGCGATAGAAGCCGCCGATGACAGAATGCGCCATCTGCGGCAACTGCGCGAAAAGAAAGGTTGCTAAAACACCGGCAGCCTTTTGACCGGCAAAAGCGGGCAAAGAAAGGGGCGGCAGAGATGCCGCCCTTTTGTTATGCAAAAACGCTCCGTCAGATTCCCGCTTTTGCGGGAATGACGGGAATGATGGCATAAAAAAACCCCCGCTTTTGGCGGGGGTTTTTACGGATGTGCTTTGACACCGCTTGCCGCCTTTTTGTGGCGGCTTTGGCGGTTGCTTACATATCCATTCCGCCGCCGGGCATCGGCATCGGCGGGGCTTCTTTTTTGGGCGATTCCACAACGCATGCTTCCGTCGTCAGCAACAAACCGGCGATGGATGCGGCGTTTTGCAAAGCCGAACGCGTTACTTTGGTCGGATCCAAAACGCCCGCTTTGACCATATCGCCGTATTGTCCGGTTGCGGCGTTATAGCCATAGTTGCCCTTGTTGGACTTTACCTGACTCAGCACAACCGAACTTTCCTCGCCCGCATTTTCAACGATGAGGCGCAAAGGCGTCTCCAAAGCGCGCTGTATAATGCGCGCGCCCGCCTTTTGGTCTTCGTTTTCCAGCGATTTGAGAGAATCCAAAGCGGGTGCGCAGCGCAACAAAGCAACGCCGCCGCCGGCGACAATGCCCTCTTCCACCGCCGCGCGGGTTGCGTGAAGTGCATCTTCCACGCGCGCTTTCTTTTCTTTCATTTCCACTTCGGTCGCCGCGCCGACTTTGATGACGCCAACGCCGCCGGCGAGTTTGGCAACCCGCTCCTGCAACTTCTCGCGGTCATAATCGCTGCTGGTTTCTTCTATCTGCTGGCGGATGGATTCCACGCGGGCGGCGATATCTTTTTTCGCGCCCTTGCCGTCTATGACGGTTGTTTCTTCCTTGCCGATTTCCACGCGCTTGGCTTGGCCCAGATCCTGCAGCGCCGCTTTTTCAAGCGACAAGCCGACTTCGTCCGAGATTACCGTGCCGCTGGTCAAAATGGCGATGTCTTCCAGCATTGCCTTGCGCCTGTCGCCAAAGCCGGGGGCTTTGACGGCGCTAACTTTGACCGTGCCGCGCATGTTGTTGACAACCAAAGTCGCCAGCGCTTCGCCTTCAATGTCTTCGGCGATGACCAAAAGCGGGCGCCCCGCTTTTGCCGCTTGTTCCAATATCGGCAGGATGTCGCGAATGGCGGATATTTTCTTGTCGTGTATCAGCACAAACGGGTTGTCCAATATCGCCAACTGCCGCTCGGGCGTGTTGATGAAATAGGGCGAAGTATAACCGCGGTCAAACTGCATCCCCTCGACAACTTCCAACTCGTCTTCCAAAGTGGTGCCGTCTTCAACGGTAATGACGCCTTCCTTGCCGACTTTGTCCATCGCTTCGGCGATGATATTGCCGACCCCGCTGTCGGAGTTTGCCGAGATGGAGGCGACTTGCGCTATCTCCGTCTGCGTGCGGCAATCCTTGGAAATGCTCTTGAGATGCGCGACCGCCGAGGATACCGCCCGGTCTATGCCGCGCTTGAGATCCATCGGGTTCATTCCGGCGGCGACATATTTGAGCCCTTCCACAACAACGGACTGGGCGATGACGGTTGCGGTTGTCGTGCCGTCTCCGGCGACATCCGAAGTTTTGGATGCGACTTCCTTGACCATCTGCGCGCCGAGATTCTCGACCTTGTTTTCCAACTCTATCTCTTTGGCGACCGAAACGCCGTCTTTGGTGACGGTCGGCGCGCCGAAAGAGCGCTCCAAAACGACATTGCGCCCGCGCGGGCCCAGCGTTGTTTTCACGGCATCGGCAAGCATATTGACGCCGGCAAGAATGCCGCGCCGCGCTTCGTCGCCGAATTTGATTTCTTTTGCGGACATGATTTTTGTCTCCTGTGTGTTGTTTGTGTTATTTCTTTTTGCCGGGGGCGTCTATCACCGCCATAATGTCGTCTTCGCGCATTACAAGCAGTTCTTCGCCGTCCATTTTGACGGATGTTCCGGCGTATTTGCCGAAAAGCACGCGGTCGCCCGCGCGCACATCCAGCGGGCGAATGCCGCCGTCATCCTTAATTTTGCCGTTGCCGGTCGCGATGACTTCGCCCTGGTCGGGTTTTTCGGCGGCGGAATCGGGGATGACGATGCCGCTGGCAGTCGTCTTTTCTTCTTCCAGCCGGCGCACCAGCACGCGGTCGTGCAGGGGCCGGATCTTTGTTTTACTCATTTGCAGTTGCTCCTGTTTTGGTTTGTTGTCAATGTTGTTAGCACTCGCCGATGGAGAGTGCTAACATCCACACGGCGATATTATAAGCCCTTTTTTGTATTTTTCAACACCCCGCGCGGCTTTTTTTTCATAACAATGCCAAAACCGCCCATCGGGTAAAATAATGGCAATGCCGACAATCGTTATCAGAAGGCGCAAGCGCAGCATATCGGGGGCTTTTTTGGGCGCGGCGGTGTTTGCCGGTTTTTTTGTTCTGCTTTTGCGCCAGATGCCGCCGGGCGGGGTGTCGGCAATGGAAGGGGCGGGAATGATTGCCCTGTATGCCGCTTTGTGCGTTTTTATGCCGTTCGGTTTCAAAAACGCCCTGCTTTCGCCGGTGTTGATAGTCATTGACGAGTTCGGCATCGGCGGGCGTTTTATCGGCGGCGGCTACCAAGGCGCAAATGTCATCCCGTGGCGGGATATCAAAGGCGCGGTACTTGACAACGACATCGGGGAGTTGCGCGGATGGGGGCTCGCAGGCGAACGGCGGCATTTGCTTTTGCTGAAAGTGGATAACGGCGGCGGCTTTTACCGGCGCAAAGCGCATTACCGGTTGTTTGGTGCGGTAATGCTGGATTTTATGCATCTCAACCGCAAAATTGATTTCACCTTTGACATTACCCATCCGATGATTGAAGGCGGCGAAGCCAAAACGGCAAAACCGCAGTGGATACTATTCGGCGCGAATATCACCGGCGAATCGCCCGACGAAGCGGCAGTGCGCAAGGACATCGTAGCGCTGATAAACGAGCGGGCGCAAAAAACCTAAAACAATGTCGGCAGCATCGCCAGTATCAAAAGCGCCGCCATTGTTATATTAAAAACCCGCAACATCCGCCGGTTGCCGCGCAGATAATTGCCGATAGCCGCGCCAAAAAGCGCCCATAATGATTGAGAAGGCAATGCGAAAACTAAAAATATCCCGGAGATAAGCGCCGCTTCCAAAAGTGCCGCTTCGCCAGTCATAAAAAGTGATAATGCCCCAACTGACATCGCTACCGCCTTGGGGTTTATCCACTGAAACAAAGCCCCCTGAAAAAAAGTCATCGGCTTGCCGCTGCCGACCTTGTCAATATCGGCGCGGGCGATGCGCCATGCTATCCAGCAGATAAAAACAAATGCCAAATAGCGCATTGTCAAAAGCACCTGCGGATATTCCGTAAAAATCGGTCCCAAGCCAACACCAATAACAAAGGTCATCCCCGAATGCCCGAAACAAATGCCGAGTATGAGCGGGCGCGTGCGGCGAAAGCCGTAGCTGACACCCGAAGCGGCAAGCATCATATTATTCGGTCCCGGCGTAATAAGCGTGGAAATAGCAAAAACCGCCATTGGGACGAAAAAATCAATACCGGGCATTTGTCCGTTGTCAGTTATCAGTTGCGGCGGCGGTTATGCTTTTTGCAAAGCGCGGCGCATCTCGCGCGCCATTCTTTTTTCGGCGAAAGGTTTGGCGGCATCGTCCAGTTTTTTCATCAATGCGTTTATGTCTTCCGCCGCCGTTTGTGTTTGTTGCGGTTGTTTTTGGCTTTGCTGCAAAGCGGCGCGCAAATCTTCGGCGGCGGTTATTATTGTCGCCTGCTCGGTATCGTCCAACAACCCTTCGCCCTTTGCCGCATCTTCGGCTTCCTGCGCCAGATATTTTTGCAAAGTCAATAACAAAGAATCCGCCGCCGTTTGTGCGTCAATCAACTTTCGCGCCAGCGCATCTTCACCGGCGCGGGCGAAAGAATCCTGCACCATCGCCGCTATCTCATCTTCGTCAAGCCCGAATGACGGTTTGACGGTAATGCCCGCCGCCGCGCCGGTTGTTTGTTCGCGCGCCGACACCGAAAGCAAGCCATCGGCATCAACCTGAAAAGATACCAAAACCCGCGCCATTCCCGCCGCCATCGGCGGAATGCCGGTCAGCGAAAACCTTGCCAAAGAGCGGCAATCGCTTATCCGCTCGCGCTCTCCCTGCACTATGTGAATGCGCATAGCAGTTTGCCCGTCGCGGTGGGTGGTAAATTCCTGCTCTCTTGTCGCCGGTATGGTGCTGTTGCGCGGTATTATCTTTTCCGCCAAACCGCCCATCGTCTCCAAGCCCAGCGACAAGGGAATAACATCCAGCAAAAGCCAATCTTCGCCGCGCCGGTTGCCAATGAGAACATCCGCCTGCGCCGCCGCGCCGAGCGCTACCGCCCGGTCGGGGTCAATATCCGTCTTTGGCGCTTTGCCAAAAAAAGCCGCCGCCGCCGCCCGCACTTGCGGCATTCTTGTCGCGCCGCCGACAAGTATCACTTCGCCAACCTGCTGCGGCTGCAAACCGGCATCATCCATCGCGCGGCGGCAGGCGGCTATCGTCCGCTTTGTCAAAGGCGCGCAAACTTCGTCAAACGCTTCGCGGCGAATGTCGCATTGATAAGCATTGCCGCCTGTGTCAAAACACATCCGCACTTGCGCCGCCGCCGACAACCGCTCTTTTGCTTTTCGGGCGGCCGTCATTATGGATTCTCCGCCATCGTCATCGCAGCCGGTTTTTGCCGCCGCCAAATGCGCCAAAGCGCGGTCGTAATCATCGCCGCCCAGGGCGGAGTCGCCGCTAATCGCCAATACCTCAAAAACGCCGCGGCTGAAACGTAGCACCGATATGTCAAAAGTGCCGCCGCCCAAATCATAAACCGCATGCACGCCTTCTCCGGCGCGGTCCAACCCATAGGCAACCGCCGCCGCCGTCGGCTCGCTCAGCAAGCGCAAAACAGGCAAACCCGCCAGCCGCGCCGCATCTTTTGTCGCTTGCCTTTGTGCTTCGTCAAAATAAGCGGGGACGGTAACCACCGCTCCCGCCGCTTGTTTGCCTTTTATGCGCCCGGCGATATGGCGCAAGTGTTTGAGTATTTCCGCCGATATTTCCACCGGGGTTTTGTCTCCGGCTGCTGTTTGTAATCTTGCCATTCCCGCCGTTTCGCCCGCGGCGGCATAGTTGTAATCATAACTGTCGCGCACTTCCGCCGCCGCCCGCCCCATCAATCTTTTTATTGACCTGATAGGACGGGCTTTGCTTTGTGCCGCCGCCGCCAAAGCCGCCGCGCCGATATGCGCGCTTCCGCCGCTGTCGTAATGCACAATGGACGGCACAACTTCGCCGCCGTCATCGCCGATAATCTGCGCTTTGCCGTCTTCATCAACGGCGGCGACAAGGGAGTTTGTCGTCCCCAAATCTATGCCGAGGGCAAAACGCCACTCGCGAGGTTGTTGCGGTTTGCTTGTTGCCGCCGGTTCGGTGATTTGCAAAAGCGCCATTTATAACTCCGCCAGCATTTTGCCAATATAACGCCACCGGCGAATGACATCGGCAAGTTGCTGCTTTTGTTCATCCGCTAACTTCGCGCCGTCCGTCAATAACTTCGCCGCTTGCGCGGCAACTTCTTTTTCGGCATCCGCCACTTCCGCCCGCAAAGTGCTACTATCGCCGCCTTTCAACTCTTCCAAAGCATCGCGCCATTCCATCTGCTGCATCAAAAAATCCGCCGACATCTGCGCGCCGGTTTCGGCAAGGGCATCAACGCCTTCCAGCGAAAGCATATAAGCCGCCCGCAGCAACGGGCTTTTTAATGTGCGATATCCGTCATTAATACGGCTTGCCGCCGTTTGCGCCGCTTGCATTTCGGCATTACCGCATCCGGCAAAGCGGTCGGGATGCGCCGCCGCTTGCAGCGCCCGGTAGCGGCGGCTTAATGCTTCGCCGTCCAAATCAAAACTTCTTTCCAATCCGAACAACGCAAAAAAATCACCGCCCGATGTCATTGACTACCGGCTCAAGTCGTAAAACTTGAACCGCAACCGCAGGCGTCTTTGACATTGGGGTTATTGAAACGAAACCCTTCCTGCAAACCCTCGCGGACATAATCCAACTCGGTGCCGTCTATGTGCGGCAGGGATTTGGCATCCACAAAAAGGCGCGCGCCGTGCGACTCAAAAGCAAGGTCGCCGCTTCCCACGCTGTCGGCGTATTCCAAAACATACGCCAAGCCCGAACATCCCGAAGGTTTGACCGCCAAACGCACGCCCGCCGCGCCGCCGCGCTCCTGGCAACAGCGCAAAACATGCGCCGCCGCGCTTTCGGTCAGGGTGATAGCCACTTTCAGTCGCCGCCGCCTTGCTTCTTTTTGTAATCGGCGACCGCCGCCTTGATGGCATCTTCCGCCAGAATGGAGCAGTGGATCTTGACCGGCGGCAACTCCAACTCTTCGGCAATGTGGGCGTTTTTGATGCCCAGCGCCTGGTCGACGGTCTTGCCGCGCACCCATTCGGTGATGAGCGATGACGATGCGATAGCCGAGCCGCAGCCGTAGGTTTTGAACTTGGCATCGCTGATGACGCCGTCATCGCCGACGCGAATCTGCAGTTTCATCACATCGCCGCAAGCGGGCGCGCCGACCATGCCGGTGCCGACATCGGCGCCGTTTTTGTCAAACGACCCGACATTGCGCGGGTTTTCGTAGTGGTCTATTACTTTGTCGCTGTATGCCATAATGTGCCTCCCGTTTTCGGTTGTGCAGTTTTGTGCGCCGATTATACCACAATAACCGGCAAAACAATATCAGCGCTCCGGAATGTCAAAGCGGACATTAAAGCGATCCGACAACTCTTCCAGATAACCGGCCCCCGCCAGGTTGCGCTCCGCCGGGTTTATCAACTCGTCTATCAGCAAAAAATCCTCGTCTATCGGCGCGCTGTTGATGACTTCAACAATGCGGAAAATGCGAATCTCGCCGTCGCCCGGGATCATCGTGTAGGAGGGCAGCCCCGCCGACAAATCGGCATTAAAAACTTCGTCAATGTTTTGCAGTTGCCGCTGTTCTTCGGTGCTTAGCGTTTCTTCTTCCTCTTCGTCTATCAGGTTCAGCGTGTAAGGCGCGCTCCATTCCAATGCCGCCGGCAAATCGGGCGCGCCGCTTGTTTCGGTTTCGGCAAGCATATCGCGCACCTGCTCGCGGGCATTGAGAATCGCCTCTATGCTTTCTTGCACTTCGGCAAGCGGGCGGACGCTGCGCGGTTGATAATCCAGCGCGCGGACAAACAAAAAAGAATCGTCTTCCAGCGCAATGGCGCCGGTTTCGCCGTTTGATACTATCGCTTCGTCAAACGATTGGTCGCGCACCGCGCGGACGGCAAAAGGCGGCGGCACATCGCCGGCGCGGCGCAAAACGCCGGTAATGCGCCGCACCGTAGTATCCGCCAAAGCCGCAACCGACAACAGCGAGCCGACTTGACGATAAGCGACTTCGCGCAGTTTTTCGGCTTCATCGGCAAAAGCATCATAAGCGATATCGCGCCTTGCCCGGGTTTCCATCCGTCCGCGCACTTGTGCCAGAGGCAATGGCGGCGGCGATATGGAATCGTCCAATCGCAAAATGCTGAAACCGCCGTCAACTTCCACAGGTTCGCTCACGCCGCCGACCGGCAACTTCGCCAAAGCCGCATCCATCTCTTCGGGCAAATCGCCCGGCGCGACAAAGCCGAATGCGCCGCCGTTTGGCGCGGTGCCGGCATCGTCCGAATGCTCCTTTGCCAACCCGGCAAACGATTCGCCGTCCGCCGCCCTTGCCGCCAACGCTTCGGCTTTGGCATAGCCGTCTTCGCTTTCATCGGCGATATAAATGTGCGATACTTTTTGACGGCGGCGCTGAGCCAACTCCGCCCGGTAATCTTCATAAGCGGCGGCGATGTCATCGTCATTGACCGTCACCCGCGTTTTGGCAAAGGCGTCAAATGACACCGTCAGATATTCAAAATCGGCACGCTCGCGCAGCAGATAATCGCTCTGATTGGCATCATAATAGGCGCGGATGTCGTCGGCGGGAATGTTGTAAGAGGCAGTCACCGTAACAATAGTTTCGTCAACAACCCGCTGCTGACGCCGAAAAGCCGCCAGCCGCTCGCGCACCGGGTTTAGCGGATAAGATTCAATCATCGCCAAAAGCGGCTCGCGCCCCAGAGAGCGGGCGACTTGCGCCTCAAAGCGGTAGCGGTCGGGGACATAATCGCTGTATATCTCAAACGAAAACACGCCATCGTCATCGTGGAATTCTTCATAATCGCGTATTTCGCGGGCGACAGCGGACGGCGGCGGGGCGATTTCTTTTTCGTCAACCGCGGCGCGCATAAGATATTCGGTTACCAACTGATCCCGCGCTTCGCGGGCAATAACGACGCCCAACTCGCGGCTGACTTCGCTGACGCCGTAGCGGCGGCGGTATTCTTCGGTCATCTGCCGGTAGGTATTCTCAAACTCGGCGCGCGGAATGTCAAACGATTCCACCGAGCCGACCGAATCCTGCGCCAGCCCTTCCACCAGCGAGCCGCCGGCAAACATCAGCGGCAGGATGAAAAGAAGAATTACCGCCTTGCGAAAAAACGACTTGCGGACAAGTGCAAACATGGCGCAATGTCAAAAGGGCAAAGATGCGGCAAGGCGGGGCTTTGCAAAAAGGCGGAATGCTGCCACACGGCGGAATGGACGGGACTCGAACCCGCAACCACCGGCGTGACAGGCCGGTACTCTAACCAATTGAGCCACCACTCCGAAGCAGGATAACAACAGGTAAATACGAAAACGCCGCCGCGCCCGAAAAAAGAGCGCGGCGGCGCATCGCAACCGCCAAGGGATGGCGGGTTATTTGTTGACCGCGTCTTTGAGAGTCGCGCCGGGCTTGAACTTCGGCGCGGTTTTCGCTTTGATCTTGATCTTCTCGCCGGTTTGCGGGTTGCGCCCTTCGCGGGCTTTGGTGCGCACGGTGGAGAAGGTGCCGAAGCCGACAATGACGACGGTCTTCTTCTTCTTCAGCGTCTTGGTGACAGCGGCGACAAAGGCGTCAAGCGCCCTGCCAGCATCCGCCTTGCTCAACTCCGCCGCTTCGGCGACAGCATCGGTCAATTCTTTTTTATTCATCGGATTGTTCCTTTTGTGTTTGTGTCAATGAGCGTCTCGCGCCTCATGGCGAAAAACTAACAAGGCAGATTATACACAACATCCGCGCCATTGTTGCCATCTTAATGATATTTTTTTTGTTGCCGTTTTTTTTCGCTACAATTCGCCCCGGAAGCGATGACGACTATTCTTGCGCTGGAAACCTCGTGCGACGAAACCGCCGCCGCCGTCTATGTGCGCGGGCGCGGCATTGTCGGCGAGCATGTCCGCGGTCAAAGCGCCCGTCACAAGCCGTTTGGCGGCGTCGTGCCGGAACTGGCGGCGCGCGATCATCTGCGGGCGGTATTGCCGATGGTTGATGCATTGATGAAACACACCGGCGCCAAACCATCGCACATTGCCTATACCGCCGGTCCCGGGCTTGCCGGCGCGCTTTTTGCCGGTGCGGCATTTGCTTGCGCTTTGGCATTTGCGCGCGGTTTGCCGCCGGTGGCGGTCAATCATCTGGAAGGGCATTTGTTGTCGCCGCTGCTTGCCGAGCCGCATTTGGCTTTTCCCTACACGGCGCTGTTGATATCCGGCGGGCATACGCAGTTGTGGCGGGCGGCGGCGCCGCGAAAGTATCAACTTCTCGGCGCAACGATGGACGACTCGGCGGGCGAAGCGCTTGACAAAACGGCGCTATTGCTCGGCGCGGGCATCAACGGCGCGGATTTGGAGCGGCTGGCGACATTCGGCGATGCCCGCCGCTTCAAGTTGCCGTCTCCGGCGCAAAGGGATTTGCAATTCAGTTTCAGCGGCATCAAAACCGCCGCGCGCCGTTTGCGCCAAAAGCATCCGCAAAGCAATGCCGATATCGCGGCGGTAATGCAGTTTGCCGTTGCCGATGGTTTGGCAAAACAAGCGCGGCAGGCATTAATGCAAACCGGCGACAAAGTATTCGCCGCAGTCGGCGGCGTGGCGCAAAACCAAACCGTCAAAGCCGCGCTAAACAAAGCGGCGCAACAAAGCGGCGCAAGATGCATAACGCCGCATGCCCGTCATTGCGGCGACAATGCGGCGATGATAGCCCTCGCCGCCGATACCATCATCAAAGAAAACCCGCCGCCCAAAGATTACGCCTTTCGCATAAACCCCAGATGGCAGCCGGGCGGGCGGTTGTAGGCGGCGGTCAGTTAGAAAGGCGGGCGGCAAACGGAGACAAATCC
>JBPCWZ010000012.1:0-11491 GCA_051009015.1 Gammaproteobacteria bacterium
GGGCGGATTTTTAGGATTGTTGCGGCGGCTAATGTTGCGGCGGGGGGGAGGATGAAGGCGGTTATTAATGATATCGCGCCGCGCTCGGCTTGTTCGGCGGCGAAATAGAATATGTTCAGGTTCAACAAAAACAACAAAACGCCAATGCCGAAACCCTGACGCATTCCCATTCGCTGGCGGGAATGGGCGACATACAAAGCAAGCAACGACAAAAACAGGGCATTCATCGGCAGCATCAAACGCCGCGCCATATCCGCCCGCTCTTGCGGGTTTTGCCAACTTAATGCTTCCGCCGGCAAGGCAGACAAACGCCGCCGCCGCTGCGTTGCCGGAGGTGCAGCCAAATGCCAAAAGTCAAAACGCATCTCATCCCAAAATGCCCTTTTGCCCTCGCCCGCGCCGTCTTTGACAAACAAACGATAAACGCGGCCGTCCTGCAAAACAATGCCGCCGTTTTGGTCTTCGCGGCTGGCGTTTTCGGCGATTGTCGCGTGGATGTCGCCGCCGCTGCTTGCCGATGCGATAAACACCATTTTGGCATCGGCATCCCAAAAATACACATATTCGCCGCCGGGCATAACCCGAAACTGATTTGTCGCCGCCGCTTGCGGGTTAAAGGCATTGCGCAGTTGCGCCGCCAGAGAATCGTTGGCGCGCACCGCCCACGGCGAAAGCCACATGGTAAAAACCAAAGCCGTCAAACATACCGGCAAAGCAAAAGCCAATGTCGGCAGCACAAAAGCCCGCGCGCCCAAACCCGCCGCAAACCATGCCGTCATCTCGCGCCGCTGATACGCCCCCGCCATCGCAAGCATAACGCCGGTCGCCAATGATGCCGTTAGCATTTGCGGGGCGTATTTGAGAATCTGCAAAAGCAACAACTGCCCGACCGCCGCCGCAGGCCATGCCGCCGCCGCAACCTCGGCAAGCGCGCGCGACAAAAAAATAAGCGCCGATATGATTAGCGTGATGGGCAGCACCAGCGCAAACTGACGGGCGCATTGCGAAATATGGGCGCGATGGTATATCATTAAGGGATGTTGAAGTGCCGCGCCATCCCGTCCATTCTAAACCAAACCCCGAGCCAAACCGCCGCCGCGCTGGTTTTATTCCTGCGCCGCGACAAGCGGGTGTTGCTTTCCGCCGCCGCCAAAAGCGCCGATAACGCCCTCGGCGGGCTGATAAGCGAAGTGGTAAAACGCGGGGATTTTTCCGCCAAAGCGGGGGAAGTTTGCCTTTTGCATATTCACAAAACCAAAAGCCGGGGCAAAACCGGCTTTGGCTTTGCGCGCGTTATCCTCGCCGGTTTTGGCGAAAGTAAAGATGACACTTGCGGCGAAGATGACGGAATGACGGCGGCATTTGTCATTGCGGCAAAAAATACCGCCAAAATCGCCGTTGCTTTGCCGGATATGCCGAAAGATAATAATGCCGGTGATTCTTTATTGATGCGCGCGGTTTTGGCGGCGGGGGCTGCTTCTTATCAGTTCAAACTCGGCGGGCATTTTCCGCAAAAACCGGCTTTTGATGATATCGCTTTTGCCGTCCCGGCGGCGCGTATTAAAGCGGCGGGGAAAGTGTTAACTTTCGCCCGCGCTTCCGCCATCGGGGCTATGCAGGCGCGTCATCTTGCCGAACAACCGGGGAATGTTTGCGACCCGCCTTTTCTTGCCGCCGCCGCCCGCGCCATTGCCAAAAAATACAACTTGCGCGCCAATGTCCTCGCGCCGCCGCAACTGCGGAAGATGAAAATGAATGCGCTTCTTGCCGTTGCCGCCGGAAGTGATAAACCGGCGCATTTGATAACACTGCATCACAAAGGCGCGGGCGGCAAAAAGAATATCGCGCTGGTCGGCAAGGGTGTGACTTTTGACAGCGGCGGCATTTCCATCAAACCGGCGGCGGCGATGGATGAGATGAAGTTTGACATGGGCGGCGCCGCTTCGGTTTTGGGCGCGATATGCGCGGTCGCGATGTTGAAAATGCCGCTTAATGTCGTCGCCGTTGTGCCGACTTGCGAAAACATGCCCGGCGGCAATGCGACAAAACCCGGCGATGTTATTACGGCGATGAACGGCAAAAGCATAGAAGTGCTGAATACCGACGCCGAAGGGCGGTTGATTCTCGCCGATGCTTTGACCTATACCCAAAAGCAGTTCGCCCCCGCCGTGATAATAGACGCGGCGACATTAACCGGCGCTTGTGTGATAGCCCTCGGTCATCATATCAGCGGGATGGTCAGCGACAGCGACAACTTGGCGAAGGATTTGACAAGCGCGGGCGAAGAGATTGGCGATGAATGCTGGCGTTTGCCGACAGGGGCGCGTTATCAGGCGCAGTTGAAAACCGATTATGCCGATATCGCCAATATCGGCGGACGGGCGGCGGGGACGATAACAGCGGCGTGTTTTTTGTCGCGGTTTATTGACGATGGCAAAGATAAAGCGGAGTGGGCGCATTTGGATATTGCCGGCACGGCATGGACAACCGGCAAAAGAGCGACAGGGCGACCGGTGCCGCTTTTTCTTAATTACCTGCGGCGGATGGCTTAAGATGTTTTGGCTTTTCGGGCGGCGGTTTTGTGATACAATAGCGCGATGAACTTGGCTTGGGCACAGGAAACGGCGGCGGGTGCGCCCGATGGCGGCGGGGCTATCGCGCAGTTTTTGCCGCTTGTCCTCATCATCGTGGTGTTTTATTTTTTGCTCATCCGCCCGCAGCAAAAGCGCGCCAAACAACACCGCGAAATGATAGGGGCATTGGCAGTCGGCGATGAAGTTGTTACCAGCGGCGGCATCTTCGGCAAGATAACCGCCATTGGCGATAACTCCATTACCGTCAATATCGGCGCGGGCGAGATAAAACTCCAAAAGCAAGCGGTCGGCGGCTTATTGCCGCGCGGCTCGCTGGACAAATCCTGATTCCGCTTTTGCTTTTGCAAAAGGCGGCGTTTTTCAAGCGGCATTATTAACCGAACAATGCGCCGTTTTCCGCTTTGGAAGCATTTGCTTGTAGCGGTGGCGGTAATAGCCGCCGCGCTTTATGCGATGCCGTCTTTTTATGCCAAATCGCCGACGGTGCAAGTGCGCAGTGCCAAATCTTCATCGCCCGCCGATATCAAAACCCTGCGCGCCGTCCGTTCGGCACTTCGCAAAGCGGAGATTAATGCGGACAGCATAGCATTGGAAGGCGGCGTTGTTCAGGCGGTTTTTGCCGATTCGGATTCTCAGATAGCCGCAAGGTCGGCGGTTGCCGCGGCTTTGGGGCGCGATTTTGTCGTGGCGCTCAATGCCGATACCAAAGCGCCGAAGTGGCTGGAAAATATCGGCGCATCGCCGCTTGCCCTGGGTTTGGATTTGCGCGGGGGAGTGTATTTTCTTTTGCAGGCGGATTTGGAGTTTGCATCGCAAAAGCGATTGCGCGGCATTCTCGGCGAGTTGCGCGCCGATATGCGAAATATTGCCGTGCGAAGTATCGCAGTGCAGGGCGATGCCATTGTTTTGGAAACCGAAGATGTCGCGGCGGCGGAAGCGGCTTTGGAAATCATAGAACGCACCGCGCCCGATTTGCAAACGCCATCCGATGCCGCCACGGTAATGCGCTTTATGTTAAGCGATGCGGCGATAGATGAAATTGTGGATTTGACAATGGAACAAAACCTGCAAACCCTGCGCAACCGCGTCAATGAGTTGGGCGTTGCCGAGCCGGTTATTACCCGGCAGGGGCGCGACAGAGTTGCGGTGCAATTGCCGGGTGTGCAGGATACCGCGCAGGCAAAGGCGGTTTTGGGGCGGACGGCGGCTTTGGAGTTGCGCGGTGTTGACGAACAAAAAAGCGCATCAACATCGCTTATGCGCCGCGCCAAAAGCGGGCGCGCCCCGGCGGGGACGGAGTTGTTTGCCAATCGCGACGGCGGCGATTTGTTATTGGAAGCCGATGTTGTCGTCAGCGGCGAGAACATTACGGACGCCCGCCCCGGCTTTGACAACAACAACCGCCCGGCGGTGCATATCTCTTTGGATTCCGAAGGGGCGGAAAATATCAAACGCTACACCCGCCCGAGAGTGGGGCAGCGTTTGGCGATATTGCTGCGCGACCGCGACACCGCCGAGATTATCAGCGCGCCGGTTGTGCAGCAGGAGTTATATGCCAACTTTATCATTCACGGGCGGATGTCATCGGCGGAAGCGGCGGAGTTGTCTTTGCTGTTGCGCGCCGGCGCGCTTGCCGCGCCTTTGGAGATAGTGGAAGAGCGGACGATAGGACCTTCGCTGGGGGCGGATAATATCCGGCGCGGGGTTAATTCTGTCATCGGCGGTTTTATCGCCATTGCCATTTTTATTATTTTTTATTACGCTGCTTTCGGCTTTATATCGGTAACGGCGCTTTTGGCGAATGTAATGTTATTGACGGCTTTTTTGGGCGGCGTGGGCGCGACTCTGACTTTGCCCGGGCTGGCGGGGTTTGCCCTGACGCTGGGCATGGCGATAGATGCCAATGTGCTTATTAACGAGCGCATACGGGAAGAGACCGATGCCGGAAAAACGCCAAATGCGGCGATAGATACCGGCTACGGAAGGGCATGGACGACAATATTGGATTCCAACCTGACGACATTAATCGCGGGTTTGGCGTTGTTTGCTTTCGGGTCGGGTCCCGTGCGCGGTTTTGCCGTTGTGTTGTGTTTTGGCATTTTGACTTCCATGTTTTCTGCCATACAAGCATCGCGCTCTTTGGTGAATGTCGCTTATGAGCGGGGCAAGGGGCGGAAGTTATCACTCGGCTTTCGCTTGTTGAATCTGAAAAGAACGCTGGCATTGATGCGCTGGCGCAAACTGACCGGCGCATTGTCGGCGGTGTTTTTGATTATCTGCATCGGCTCGCTCGGCGCGCGCGGGTTAAACTTCGGCGTGGATTTTACCGGCGGCTCGGTCATAGAAGTTTCCTTTCCGCAGCCGCCGGATATTTCGCAAGTGCGCGATAAAGTTGCGGGAATGGGTTTGGAAGGCGCGCCGATACAACAAAGCGGCGATGGCCTGGTAATCATCAAAGCCCCGCCGGGCGGAGACGGCGCGCAACTGAGCGAGCAGATATTATCCGCCATGCGCGAGTTGGACGGCGGCGCGGCTTTCCGGCGGGTGGAGTTTGTCGGTCCGCAGGTAAGTGAAGAGTTGTTTATATCGGGCGCGCTTGCATTGCTGGTTGTGCTTTTGGGCATTGCGGCATATTTGTCCCTGCGCTTCAAGTGGCGGATGGCGGTGGGGGCGATAGTGGCAAACCTGCACGACATTGTTTTCATACTCGGTTTGTTTTCGCTTTTTCAATGGGAGTTTTCGCTGCCGGTATTGGCGGCGATTCTTGCGATACTCGGTTATTCGGTTAACGAATCGGTTGTGATATTTGACCGCGTGCGCGAAAACAGCCGCAACTCGCGCAAGGGCGCATCGGCGGAGGATATTCTGGACGCATCCATAACGCAAACATGGTCGCGCACGATAATCACACACGGCTCTACGCAACTTGCGGTTTTGGCGATGTTGTTTTTCGGCGGCGATGCCTTGTTTTTGTTTGCGCTTGCCTTGACGATAGGGATATTTTCCAGCATTTATTCTTCGGTGCTGATAGCCGGTCCCATCGCTTTGCGCCTGGGTTTGACGCGCGAGGATTTTATAGAAGACCCGTCATTGAAAGCGGATAATCCGGCCGGCGCGGTTGTATAGCGGTGTTTTTGTTGTATTATTATGATTATGCATGAATTGGAAACGCGCATTGACCGCCTGATAGCGCGGTGCGAGGCATTGCTTCGCGAGAACGAGCGGCAAAAGCGCGAGAACGACAAACTGCGCCAGCGGGCGGAAGTCGCCAAAAGCCGCCTGCGCCTGCTTTTGCACAAACTGCAGGGATAGCCGACAATGCCGGTAAAACTCACCGTCCGCCGTCACTCCTTCACCATCGCCTGCGAAAAAGGCAGCGAAGATGCCATGCGCCGCGCCGCCAAAAAAGTGGAAGAGACAATAAGCGAAGTGCGCGACAAATGGCAAGTCGCCGATGGCGAGCGCGCCGCGATAATGGCGGCTTTGACTCTTGTGCATGGCGGCAGCCCCCAGATAACGGAGCAACTTTGCGCGCGCATAGACGCGGCATTGCTTCGCACAGTTCCGCGAGGTCGCGCCAGTGACGGCGTGAACCAATAATCACAGAAAAAGGCGGCGCGGCTCGGTTTTATTGAGCGCTTTTCACGCAAAAGCGCCTTGTTTCCGCGCTTACTGCGCCGCCGCAGTTGGACCCCGGTTCAACGCCCCTCGCCTTCCTCGCGGATTTTTTTTATGACGACAATGCAATACTGGCTGATGAAATCCGAACCGGGCGATTATGCCATCGGGGATTTGGCGCGCGACAAGGCGGAATGGTGGACGGGCGTGCGCAACTTTCAGGCGCGCAACTTTATGATGAAGATGCAAAAAGGCGACGGCGTTTTGTTTTATCATTCGTCGTGCAAAGTGCCGGGGGTTTATGGCGTTGCGACCATTGGCAAAACCGCCGCCGCCGACCAAACGCAGTTTGACGCCACAAGCAACTATTACGACGGCGCGGCGAGCGCGGAAAAGCCGCGATGGTTTTGCCCGCAACTGGCATTTGTGCGCGAGCACAAAACGCCATGGACTCTTGCCGCCATCCGCGCGCATCCGCAGTTGGCAAAGATGATAATCCTGCGGCGCGGCAACCGCCTTTCGGTAACGCCGGTTAGCGCGGGCGAATGGAAACTATTAAGCGCGCCGCCAAAATAGATGCCGCGCATCGGCAAAGAAGCGGCGGGAATTCAACCCGTCATTGCCGCCCCTTTCGTCATTGCCGCAAAAGCGGGAAACCAAACGCGCGCGCAAGGGCGTCCCTTCGGGGCTTTGCCATTGCCATTCGCGGCTAACAAGCATCGCGCCCGTCAATCAATCCCGGGGCGCCCCTTTGGGGCTGTTCCATATCCCGTTGGGAGGACAATAACGCGTTTTGCATCTTTCTTTATTCGTCGCATGGCGCTCTTTTTGCGCCGCCCTGCGCATGAGCCACGAGATTCCGCTGTAAATGCCGTGATGATATCCGGCTATATCTTCCGGCGTTTGTCTTTTACTGTCGCGGAGAAGAGCACTGGCTCCCGCTTCCAGAAGGTGCCATGCCGCATCGGTTGCGTTATGCCTTGCCGCAAGATGCAAAGGCGTTTGTTTGCGGTATTTGCCGCTACTGGCTTTGGCATGAATATCCGCTCCCGTTGCGATAAGGAGTTTCACCGCTTCAGAGTTGTTATGCATTGCCGCCCAATGCAAAGGCGTATAACCCCGGGCGTCTTTCACCTCGGTCTTCGCCCCCAGTGCGAGAAGGGTCTTGACGGCTTTGGCGTTATTCTTCGCTGCGTGGTGCAAATGCCTCGCATCTTTCTCATTCGCCACCCCCGGTACAGCCGAAAGTCCCGCCGAAAGTCCCGAAAACCACTTGACGAACTTGACCTTGTGGTGCAAAGGCGTCATATCAGGGCGTCCCTTGTTATTAACGATGGAACCGTTCATCTTGAATTCACTGATAAGCCGCTTGGCAACATAAGTGGCGCCCGCATTTATCGCCAGATGCAAAGCCGTTCTGCTCTGGTTGTCTTTTGCATTCCTGTCCGCTTTTGCCTTGTTGATAAGATAGCGCACAGCCCGGATTTTGTTCGCTTGCGCCGCCAGATGCAAAGGCGTTCTGTCCTCGTTGTCCCTGGCTTTAACATCCGCGCCCCTTTTGATAAGCCACTCAACGGGTTTTCCATAATGCAAGGGGTATCGTTTTGACCGGTCGGTTTGCGCCGCCAGATGCAAAGGCGTTCTGCCCTTTTTGTCTTTCGCCTTAATATTCGCGCGCTTGTTGATAAGAGCCTCTATCATGAAGAAGTTGCCTTTTTGCGCCGCAATATGCAAAGGCGTTTTGCCCTCTTTGTCCCGCGCTTCAATATTCGCGCGCGCTTTGAAAAGCATGTCGGCGGTTTCGGTCCAATCTTTGCCCGCCACAAGGTGCAAAGCCGTCTGGCCGCGCGTGGTGGTTTTTATTTCAATATCCGCCCCCTCGTCTATCAGTTCTTCCACATATCTCCTGTAGGGTATCACCACCATCTCGTGCAGGGAAGTCCAGCCGTCGGGACCTCTTTTTCTGTTGAGTTCCGCTTTGCTCACCCCTCTGTAAGAGTTGCGCCGTTGGTATTTGTAGGCGATGTCTATGCGCCCGTCCGTTGCATGCGTTGCATGCGTTGCCTGCCGCTCGCCGCCGACAAATGTCGCATTGGCGGCGAATGCCGCATTGCCGATGGCGAGAATGGCGGACAGGCACACCGCGCCAAAAGCGCGCCCAAAGTTGAAGTTGCCGCCCCGGCCTTGCGCCGCGCGAAAGGCAAAAAACCGCCCGAAAGCGGCAAAAATCGCCGTCAGCGCCGTCAGCATCAGTTTCAGTTGTTTCATCGTTTCCTCCTTGTTGTTTTGCGGCAAGCCGCCAATGTCAATAATAGCACATTTGCCATCCGAATTCAAAGCCCTTTGGATTCCCGCTTTGGCGGGAATGACGAAAAGGGCGCGACAATCGCATCGCGCCCGTCAATCATCCCCGCCCGTCAATATCATCCCGCGGGGGCGCGGAATGCCAAACCGCATTTGGCTCCCATGCTCACCGGCACTGAATTCCGACGACATTATAAAACCAGCCGAATTTGTCCCAGCAATCTTTTATCCTCTTTTTTTCCATCGCTTGCCACAAGATGTCCTCTGCCTCGCGGTGCTTGTTTTTTTTGGCGGCATCAATCGGCAAGTATTCTTGCCAGACATTGGATTTGGTGCTAAGATCCGCGCCCGCTTTGATGAGGACATGCAACACCTCAATGCTGTTATGCCGCGCCGCATAATGCAAGGGCCGCATGAGAACATTATCCGGCTGGTCCAGATTCGCGCCCGCTTTGATAAGGGCGGATGCGAGTTGGGCTTTATTCCTCCGCGACGCATGATGCAAAGGCGCCCTCTCATGGCTGCCTTTGTGATTGACGAACGAATTATCCGCTCCCAGTGCTTCTACAAGTTTGACCGAAATATTTTTGTTGCCGATTTCCACCGCCAGGCGAAGAGGCGTCCTGCCATCGTTGTCTTTTGCCTCTTTGTCCGCTCCCGCCGAGAGAAGAATCGGCACAAGTTTGATTCTGCCCCATTGCATCGCCAAATGCAAAGGCGTCTTGCCCTCTTTGTCCTTCGCGCCAATCTTCGCGCCCGCTTTAATAAACACTTTCGCAGCGCCGACTTTGCCGACTTGCGCCGCCAAATGCAAAGGCGTTTTGCCCCCGTTTTCCTTCGCTTCAATCTTCGCGCCCGCTTTGACAAGGACATTGGCAATATTGACGCGATCGTACCGTGCCGCAAGGTGCAAAGCCGTCTCGCCGGTTTTGGCGGTTGTCATCTCGGTATCCGCCCCCCGTTTGATAATGTTTTGAACCCATTTCAATTGGTCCCTCAGCACCGAATAGTGTATGGAAGTCCAGCCCTGGGGACCTCTTGTGTTGAGTTCCGATTTGCTCCACTTTCTGTAAGGGTTGCGGCGGGCGGCGATGTCTATGCGCTCGTCCGTTGCATGCGTTTCCTGCCGCTCGCCGCCGGTGAATGCCGCATTGCCGGCGAATGCCGCATTGCCGATGGCGAGGATGGCGGACAGGCACACCGCGCCAAAAGCGCGCCAAAAGTTGAAGTTGCCGCCCCCGCCTTGCGCCGCGCGAAAGGCAAAAAGCCGCCCGAAAACGGCGAGAATCGCCGTCAGCATCAGTTTCAGTTGTTTCATCGTTTCTCTCCTTGTTGTTTTGCGGCAAGCCGCCAATGTCAATAATAGCACATTTGCCATCCGAATGCGCATAACCCGCCAAAAAATCCCGCCCTTGTAAAAGGGACGCCATTGCGGGCGCGGAATGCCAAACTGCAGGGGTATTCCATGCTCAAAAGCAAATAC
Organism: Gammaproteobacteria bacterium; assembly: GCA_051009015.1. Taxonomy (GTDB): domain Bacteria; phylum Pseudomonadota; class Gammaproteobacteria; order Tethybacterales; family Persebacteraceae; genus JAHRAH01. The sequence goes on from JBPCWZ010000012.1 coordinate 10,000, forward strand.
CCATCCAATTGTGCCCTGTGCCCCTGCCCCCGCAGCCTATTATAGTCGCCTTCTTGCGCATGAGATACGCGATTCCGCTGAAATAGCCGTGATGATACTTGGCTATCCATAACGGGGTGTTGTTTTCACTGTCCGGGAGAAGAGGAGACGCGTCCGCTTCAAGAAGGTGCCATGCCGCATCAGTTCCGTTATACCTTGCCGCAAGATGCAAAGGCATTTGTTTTCTCTCTTTGGCATTGTTTTTGGCAAGAATATCCGCTCCCTTTTCAATAAGGACGCGCGTCGCTTCGGCGTTGTTATGCCTTGCCGCAAAATGCAAAGGCGTATAACCCCGGAGATCTTTTACCTCAATCTTCGCCCCCAGTGCGAGAAGGGGCTTGATTGCCTTGCCGTTATTCTTCGCCGCCTCGTGCAAAGGCGTCATCAAAAGATTGCCGCTCCTTTTATGAATGAACGAAGCGTTCATCTTGAATTCACTGACAAGCCGCTCCGCAACATAAGTGGAGCCCGCATCCACCGCCATTTGAAAAACCGTTTTGCCATTGTTGTCTTTTGCATTTCTGTTCGCTCTTCCCTTGCTGATAAGAAACCGCACAGCCGCGATTTTGCCCGCTTGCGCCGCCAGATGCAAAGGCGTTCTGCCATCGTTGTCCCTGGCATCAACATCCGCGCCCTTTTTGAGAAGCCGTTCCATAATGTGGTCCCGTCTTGAGCGGTCGGCTTGCGCCGCCAGATGCAAAGGCGTTCTGCCCTGTTTGTCTTTCGCCTTAACATTGGCGCGATTGTCGGTAAGAGCCTCCACAACGGGGAAGTTGTTTTTTTTCGCCGCCGCCAGATGCAAAGGCGTTTTGCCCTCTTCGTCAAGCACTTCGGTTTTCGCGCGCGCTTTGAGAAGCGCTTTGACGGCATTGTGATGGCCTTTGTCCGCCGCAAGGTGCAAAGCAGTCCAGCGGCTCCAGCGGGTTTGGATTTCAATATCCGCCCCCCGCTTGATAAGTTCTTTTATATGCCGCGTATTGCCTCTCGACGCCTCCTCGTGCAGGTAAGTCCATTCGCCGCCGCCTCTTTTTCCGTTGATTTCGTGTCTTCCCACCCCTGCGTAGGAGTCGCGGGGTTCGTATTGGTAGGCGATGTCTATGCGCCCGTCCGTTGCATGCGTTGCCTGCCGCTCGCCGCCGGTGAATGTCGCATTGCCGGCGAATGCCACATTGCCGATGGCGAGGATGGCGGACAGGCACACCGCGCCAAAAGCGCGCAAAACCTTAAAGGCGGATTTGCCGCCCTTGTCGCCGCCGCGCCGCGCCGCCAAAGCGGGCAAGATGAAAAGCAAGCCGCAAGCGACGGGAATCGCCATCGGCATCAGTTGTTCCGGTTCGGTCATTGTCTTCTCCTTGTGAGGTATTGCGCCTTTCGCAACACGATAAAATGATACCATAAGATTCGCCCAAATTGCCGGGTTTGCCAAAATTCTCCGCTTTTGCAGGGAATGACG
>JBPCWZ010000013.1:0-5287 GCA_051009015.1 Gammaproteobacteria bacterium
GGGCGTCCTGTTCACAGCACGGGGCAACGCCCCGTGACGGCATTACCCATATATCAAGCCCTGAAGGGGCGTCCCATTCTTTTGCAGGGCAAAGCCCGGCAAAAACCGCAAACACAAAACCCCGCCCGTTATGACCAATTCGCCGCCGTTGTTTTCGGTCGCCCTTTCAGGGCTTGTTTGTTTAATACGCCAATTCACGGGGCGTTGCCCCGTGCTATGACCATGTCGCCCTTACAGGGCTTTTATAACGCGCCGCCTTTGGCGGCGATAGTTTGGGAGATTCCCGCTTTCGCGGGAATGACGGGATGGGCGGGAATGACGAGGGCGGCGGGTTAGCCGTAGCGGAGCGACCATGCGGTCAGAATGTCGGATATGTAAGTTGCGTCTTTTTTGTCCGACAAAAGATGGTCGGCACCGTCCAAACTGACAAAACTCTTCGGATGCTTCGCCGCCGCGTATATCTTGGCGGCGTTGTCTATGCCCACCGTCTTATCCACCGGCGAATGAAATATCAACAGCGATTTGTTCAGCGCCGCTATCTTGCGCGCCAAGCGCGTTTCTTCTATGTCTTCCAAAAACTGCTTTTTTATCTTGAAGGGGCGTCCGGCGATTTGCACTTGCGCTTCGCCTTTGGTCTCTATCTCGTCAAGCGCGCCGGTAAAAAGATGACGAACATGCGCGGGCTCGGCGGGCGCGCCGATGGTCGCCACGATTTTGGCTTCGGCGATGTCGCCCGCCGCCGCCAAAACCGCCGCGCCGCCCAAACTATGACCGGCTATCAAAAAAGGCGGCATTTTGTTATCGCGCATGTAATCCGCCGCGCGCAACAAATCCTGCACATTGGAAGAAAAGTTGGTGTTGGCAAAATCGCCCTCGCTCGCGCCTTGTCCCGTGAAGTCAAAACGCAAAACGGCAAAACCCCGCGCCGTCAAACCGGCGGTAACATAACGCGCCGAAAAGATATCCTTGGTGCAGGTAAAGCAATGGGCAAACAAAACATAACCGCGCGGCTCGCCCTCGTCCGGCTGTTCTATTACCGCCGCCAAACTCTCGCCGCCGCTGCCGGCGAATGATACCCGCCGCGATATCATTGCTGTGCTTTGCGCTCAAGGGCGACAAGCGCCGACAAAATATCCAGCATCCGCTCTCTTGACCCGGCAAGCACGGCGTTAATGACATATTTGCCGCCGACTGCCAACTGCGGCGTGCTGTCTACGCCATAAGCGGCGGCGGTTTCTGTCGTCCGCGATGCCTTCAACGAAACCGAAAAAGAATCATATGCCGCTTCGGCGGCGGCGGCGTCATAACCTTGCTCTTCCAGCCAATCCACAAAACGCCCTTTGCTGTTGAGAAGTTTGCGCTCGCGGTGAATTGCGCCGAACATTTTGGTATAAAGTTCATCGGCGGCGTTCAAACTTTCCAGCGTGTAATAGGCGCGGGCATAATGCCCGCCGGTTTGCTGAAAAACAATCGGCACGCGCACTATGGTAATGTCCGACATATCCCGCTCGCTTTGCCACTTGTGAAAAGGGCGCTGCAGGCGAAAACAATGCGGGCAGGAGAAGTTGAAAAACTCTATTATCTCCACCTTGCCCGGCGCAACCCGCACCGGCAAAGGCGGGTCTATGACAACATAATCGCGCCCCGCCACATAATCGCTTTCCTGCGCCATCGCCGCCGCCGCCATCAGGCAAAAAGGCAAAACCAAAAAGCATAACAAAGTATGCAACAAAGCGCGCAAAAGCCGCAAAGGCGGGCGCGTCAAAAAAGTCAAAGTTTGCATGCCCGTTATTATAGCACGCTAATCAAAAACCACAACATTACGCAACATTCCGCCTTTGCGCGCGGCATTGACGGCATCATTAATTTGCACTAACGGGCGGCGCGCCGCTATCAGTTCCGCGAGTTTCAGTTTGCCCTGCCGCCGCAATGTCAATAACTTGCCGATATCGCGCCGAAGTTGTGCGCCGCCCATTTTGCTGCCAAGAATGCGCTGCTGGCGGCTGGCGATTGTCGCCGCATCCATCTTTGCGAAGTCGTTGTTTGGCGGCATTCCCGCCAATACCACCGCGCCAAGCGGAGATAACAAACGCATCGCCAACTCCGCCGCCCGCGCACTTCCGGCTGCCATAAAAACAAAATCATAACCGCGCCCGTTGTTAATCTTATAGGCTTGCGCCGCCGTTTCATTGTCGTCATCGCCCGCCAGACAAACGGCATCCGCGCCAAATGCCGGCGCCATTTGCAAAATATCCGGCGACTTATCCACGGCGACAACCGGCTGTGCTTGTGCTATCGCCGCCGCTTGCAAACAATTCGCCCCGACACCGCCGCAACCGACAACGGCGACCGATGCCCCCGGCGGCACTTTGGCGGTATTTACCACCGCGCCCCAGCCGGTCAAAACCCCGCATGCCAGCAAACTCGCTTCGTCAAAAGGCAAATCATCGTCCATCGGCGCGATTTGCGAATGATGCACGACGACTTCTTCGGCAAAAGCCCCGGTGTTTAATCCCGCCAATATGTTGTTATTCTCCCCGTCGCGCAACCGCCCCGCATTGTCAAACTCCCCCTCGCACAAAGCGGGCGCGCCTTTTTGGCAAAAAGCACAACCGCCGCAGGAGCGCAACAAACTGACGACAACCCGCCGCCCGCTTTGCATATCGGCATCCGCGCCGCTTGCCAAAACAACGCCCGCCGCTTCGTGCCCGAAAACGCAAGGCAAAACCCCGCCCCAGCCGCCATCCATAAAAGTAATGTCCGAATGGCAAACGGCGCATGCTTTTATGCGCACTCTTACCTGCGCGGCGGCAAGCGGCGGCAGTGATACTTCTTCCACCGACAAGGGTTTGGCAAACCGGCGGCATACCGCCGCGCGGATGGTGTTTGTTTTTGTCATGCTGCCGCATATTTTATCCGTGATAATATCAAAACCCGTGCCGCCCGCAAACCGCCGCAAAAAAGCCAAACCCGCCGCCTTTCGCTCGGCAAGATGGTTTGCGCCCGATGATTTGGTCAGTTTCGGTCATCGCGCCCGCGCCAAACAACTCGGCTGGAGCGATGATGATTTTGGCAAGCCGGTTATCGCCATCATTAATACATGGAGCGAACTGAATACCTGCCACGGGCATTTTCCCGAACGCGCCAACGATATCAAGCGCGGCGTTTGGCAGGCGGGCGGCGTGCCGGTGGAACTTCCGGCGATGTCGCTCGGCGAGCAGTTGATGAAACCTTCGGCGATGATGTATCGCAACTTTCTGGCGATGGAAACCGAAGAGTTATTGCGGGCGTATCCGGTTGATGGCGCGGTGCTGATGGGCGGCTGCGACAAAACAACGCCGGGCGTTTTGATGGGCGCGGTGTCGGTCAATCTGCCTTGTGTTTATATGCCGGCGGGGGCGATGATGCGCGGGCATTTTCGCGCCAAAACCCTCGGCAGCGGCACGGATGTCTGGAAATATTGGGACGACAAGCGCGCCGGACTTTTGCCGCCCGGCCAATGGCGCGAGATAGAGTTTGGCATCGCCCGCACGGCGGGGACTTGCATGACAATGGGAACGGCGGCGACAATGATGATAGCGGCGGAAGCACTCGGCTTTTCGTTGCCGGGCGCGGCGTCTTTGCCGGCGGTGGATGCCGAACACCGCAGGATGGCGCGCGCATCCGGCATTCGCGCGGTGGAGATAACCAAAGCCGGTTATAAACCATCCGATTTTGTATGCGCCGATTCGTTTGACAACGCCATTATTGCGGTAATGGCGGCGGGCGGGTCGACAAACGCCGTTATTCATTTGATTGCTTTGGCAAGAAGATGCGGCATCAGTTTGCCGCTTTCGCGCTTTGAACAACTTGCGGCAAAAACCCCGGTCATTGCCGATTTGAAACCATCGGGGCGGTATGTAATGGAAGATTTGCATCGGGCCGGCGGCATTTTGGCATTGCTAAACCGCATCGCCCCGCTGCTGCACAAGACGGCAAAAACCGTCAATGGCAAAACCCTCGCCGCCAATATCCGCGGGGCAAAAAGTTATGATGACAATGTCATTCGCCTGCTGAAAAACCCGCTTGCCGAAAGCGGCGGCTTGCGCATTTTGCGCGGTTCTCTCGCTCCCGATGGTTGTGTTATCAAACCGGCGGCTGCCGAAAAACGCCTTCACAAACATCGCGGGCGGGCGGTTGTTTTTGACAACATCGCCGATTTGCGCCGCCGTATCAATATGCCTTCGCTGCAAGTGGATGCCGATAGCGTGCTGGTGCTAAAAAACGCCGGACCCGTCGGCGGACCGGGAATGCCCGAATGGGGACAACTGCCGATACCGCAAAAACTTCTAAAGCGCGGCATCCGCGATATGGTGCGAATATCCGATGCCCGAATGAGCGGCACTTCTTACGGCGCATGCGTTTTGCATGTCGCACCGGAAGCGGCGGCGGGCGGGGCGATAGGGCTGGTCCAAAACGGCGATATCATATCAATGGACATTGCAAAAGGGCGGCTGGATTTGTGCGTAGCCAAAAGCGAACTCGCCCGCCGCGCCAAACTCGGCAAGGCAAAAAAACACGCAAACAAGAGTATGCAAAAACCCCAAAGCGCCTATGCCCGTTTATATGCCGAAAATGTAATGCAGGCAAACGAAGGATGCGATTTTGCCTTCGCATCCCGCGCTTTCGGCGAATCGGCGGAACCGTATATTTAGCAGTTAACAAAAACCCGTCATTCCCGCGAAAACCCCGTCATTTCCGCCCTTTTCGTCATTCCTGCGAAGGCAGGAATCCACCCGCGTCCGACAGGGCGCGGCGTTATTAAAGCCCTGAAAGGGCGACCTGTTCATAGCACGGGGCAACGCCCCGTGAATCGGCATATTAAACAAATAAGCCCTGAAAGGGCGACCGAAAACAATGGCGGCGGTTGCGGTGTTGTTTGACCGGTTTTTGCCGGGCTTTGCCCTGCAAAAGAAGGGGACGCCCTTACGGGGCGATATTCTGAAGAATGCCGACTCACGGGGCGGCGCGCTTTTGCTTTTTGCCCCGTTCTATGAACAGGACGCCCTTTCAGGGCTAGAAGACGGATTAGAGGAATACCCGCCGATGCCATTGGTTGCATTTTTGACGGCGGGGGCATTGTTGGCGTGTTGCCGCCTCCCTCGTCATTCCCGCGAAAGCGGGAATCTCTTTTGTTAAGGTTTATTGCCGCATTTGCGGTTAGGGTAATGGTTGTTGTGGCGAATGTTGTTAGTGTTGTGGTTGTGGTTATCGCCAGCATTGTCATCGTCATCGTTGTGCTAACCGC
>JBPCWZ010000014.1:0-16144 GCA_051009015.1 Gammaproteobacteria bacterium
CGTCATTCCCGCGAAAGCGGGAATCCAAACCCTTGTCATTTGTCTATTTGCGCGATAGCGCAAACGGCGACTTGTCGCCGCAAATGGCAAACCGCAGAGTGCGCAAAGCGCGCTCATAATTAAAGCCCCGAAGGGGCGCCCTATCGGGCGCGTTAGATTCCCGCTTTCGCGGGAATGACGAAAGGGACGGGAATGACGAAAGAGGCGGGAATGACGGGAGTTATCCGCCGCGAAGGCGTTCGGTGCGGCGGCGGAGAAGTTCCATTGTCGCAAGCAATAATACCGACAAGATTATCAGCAATGTCGCTACCGCGAGTATCGTCGGGCTGACGCGCTCGCGAATGCCGGAAAACATCTGCCACGGGATGGTATGCTGTTCGTACGCGCCGACAAACAATATCACCACCACTTCGTCAAAGGAAGTGATGAAGGCAAACAATGCGCCGCTGACCACCCCCGGCAGTATCAGCGGCACGATAATGCGGAAGAAAACCACCGCCGGGCGCGCGCCCAAACTCTGCGCCGCGCGAATGAGCGAATGGTCAAAGCCGGATAATGTCGCCGTCACGGTTATCACCACAAAAGGAGTCGCCAAAGCGGTGTGCGCCAGAATAACGCCCGGATAAGTGCCTTGCAAATTAATATCCGAATAAAAGAAAAACATCGCCGCCGCCGAGATTATCAGCGGAACTATCATCGGCGATATCAGCACCGCCATTATCAACTTGCGGCACGGCAAATGCGAGCGCGACAAGCCCAGCGCCGCCAGCGTGCCGAGGAATGTCGCCAGCGCCGTTGCGCTCAGCGATATGATGGCGCTGTTTTTGACCGCATCCTGCCAGTTGCGGTCGGCGAAGAAATCTTTATACCACTTCAGCGAATAGCCGGCCGGGTCCAAAGACAGCATCTCGTCCGTGAAGACGAAAAACGGCAAAGCGTTAAACGACAGGGGGATTATCGCCAGTATCGGGAAGATAAGGTAAAAAAGCACCAGCGCGCCGATGACGCGCAGGGCGTAATGCCATGCCTTCTCCCAGCCGCGAATGTAGGACGGGGCGGGCATGTCAGCCGAGTTTCATCTTGTCCACGCCGATGATCTTGTCGTAAAACCAATACAACAACAACACCAGCGCAAGAAGCATAAAACCAAGCGCGCTCGCCAAACCCCAGTTGCCGCTGCTGCGGACATGATAGGCGATGCGGTTTGAGATGAAAGTGCCGTCGGCGCCGCCGACCAACTCCGGCGTTATGTAATATCCTATCGCCAGAATGAAAACCAAAATGCCGCCCGCGCCCGCACCGGGCAAAGTCAGCGGAAAATAGACCCGCCAAAAAGCCGTCCATGCGTTCGCGCCCATTGACCGCGCCGCGCGCATATACGAAGGCGGCACTGTTTTCATCACGCTGTATATCGGCAATATCATAAACGGCAGTAATATGTGCGTCATCGCGATGATTGTGCCGGTCGCATTGTGGATTAACTCCGGGCGGTTGTCATCGGCGACAATGTCAAAAAACACCAGCGTGTTATTCACCACGCCCTGGTTGTAAAGCAGCACTATCCACGAAGTCGTGCGCACCAAAAGCGAAGTCCAAAACGGCAGCAGCACAAGTATCAAAAGCCAGTTGGCGCTCTTTGGCGGCAATGACGATATCAAAAAAGCGGTCGGATAGCCGAGCAAAAAAGCGATGAATGTTATCAGCGCGCTCATCAATATCGTCCGCCAAAACAGGCGCAAATAGACGCGCTCCTTTTCGGCGCGGCGCTGGTAATCGTTGCTTTCGGGGTCGTAGCGAAAATCGGCGGCATCAAGGTAGTGGCTGCCGTCGTAGCGGCTAGCGGTGAAAAATTTAATGCCGCGCCAAATGTCCGTTTCGCCCCAGCGTTTGTGAATGCCGACTAGCGCGGCGCGCGGGTTTGCGATGTCGTCCGGCAGGCGCGGCGCGCGGCGCGCGGTTTTACGAAAAACGCTGGATACGCCGGCAATTTTGTAGTTTAGTCGGCGGCCGACGCGGGTGAGAAGTTTGTCTTTCGCTCCTGTTTTGGCATCGGCGATGAGGGCGGCAAAAGCGGCGTCCGGCGGTAACTCGCCGCTTTCGGCGTCCCACCCGGCAAGGGCTTCTCGGGTTTGCGACAGCGCGTCGTAAACAAAAGAATTATCGGCGCTGCGAAACAGCATCCGGGCGACCGGCACCAAAAAAGTCAGGCAAATAAAAAGCAGCAACGGCGCGACAAGCAAAAACGCCCGCCAGCGCCGCCGCCGCTCGGAACGGGCATGGCGCATCTTCAATTCCGCGCCACCGGCAACTTCGGCGGTTGCGCTTGCGGTTGTCATCGGCGCACTCTTAAAAATCTATTCGCGCCGTAATGACGGAATAAAAAAACCGCCCCCGCCATCTCATCGGGCAGGGGGCGGTTTTTGATGACGCGCTTACTGGTCAAGCCACGCCTGAAAACGCTGGTTCAACTCGTCCTGATGGTCAGCCCACCATTCAATGTTGTTATACAGCGTATTCTTGGCGTTATTCGGGTCGGTCGGCATGTGCGGTGCCATTTCAATGCCAAGTGTCGCATGCTTGCCGACCAAAGGCGCGGAAGATTTGCGCGCCGGGCCATAAGAAATATACTTCGCCTGGTCGGCAAGGCGCTGAGTGTCGGTGGCAAAATACAGGTAATCCATTACCTGCTTTTGCTTCGCCGCCGGTAAGCCCGCCGGAACAATCCAGCCGTCCAACTCAAAGATTTGCCAATCCCACAGCATTTTGACCGGCTGCTTTTCTTCTTCTATCAGCGCGAAAAGCCGCCCGTTATAGGTGCTGCCCATCACTATCTCTTTTTTGGCGAGTCGGTCGGGCGTATCGGCGCCGGTGCTCCACCAAATAACTTCGTCCTTGATGGTGTCCAGTTTGGCAAAAGCGCGGTCGACGCCTTCGGGAGTGCTGAGCACTTCATAAACCCTCGCCGGATCCACGCCGTCTGCTATGAGCGCCCATTCCATATTGTTGAGCGCGCGTTTCTCCAGCGAGCGTTTGCCGGGGAAGTTTCTGGTGTCAAAAACATCGCGGATGCTGGTCGGCTCGCGCCCGTTCCATTCGGCGACATCGGTGCGATAGCCGAAAGTCGTGGAATAGACAATCTGCGGGATAAAGCACGGCGAGATGATGGCGGCACCAAAATCTTCGCTCGGCAGTGTGCCGTCGGGAGCGGCGGCAAGGACTTTGTCGTGGTCAATCTCCATCGCGATGCCTTCGTCGCAAGCGGCGATAGCGGCGGAAGGGACGACATCAATCAGATCCCAGGTGACATTGCCCGCTTCGTTTTGAGCGCGCAGTTTGTTCAACGCCTCGTTGGAAGAGTCGTCATTGACTATCTTGACGCCGGGGTTCGCCTGCATATACGGCTCGTGGTAGGCGTTTTGCTGGCTGGCGGTGTAGGCGCCGCCCCAGGACACGATGGTCAGGTCTTCGTCGGCGAAGGCGATGCCGGTCGTGCCGGTTATGGATATGGCGGCGGCGAGAATGCCAGCGCACAAGCGTTTAATGGGTTTTTGCATTTGGTTTTCCTCCTTGTAGTTAAAACAACCGCCGCTACTATACCACAACTTCGCGCCAAACACAAACCCGCCCGCCATCATCGGGCGGCGGGCGGTTTTTGACGCCGCGCTTATTGGTTAAGCCACACCTGAAAACGCTGGTCCATCTCGTCGCGATGGTCTGCCCACCACTCAACATTGGTATGCAGCACATTCGCGGTGTGTTTCGGGTTGGTCGGCATGTGCGGTGCCATTTCAATGCCAAGTGTCGCGTGCCTGCCGACCAAAGGCGCGGAAGATTTGCGCGTCGGGGCGTAAGAAATATACTTTGCCTGGTCGGCAAGGCGCTGCGTATCGGTGGCAAAATACAGGTAATCCATTACCCGCTTTTGCTTCGCCGCCGGCAAGCCCGCCGGGACAATCCAGCCGTTGAACGCAAGGATTTGCCAGTCCCACAACATTCTGACCGGCTGCCTTTCTTCTTCTATCAGCGCGAAAAGCCGCCCGTTATAGGTGCTGCCCATCACTATCTCTTTTTTGGCGAGGCGGTCGGGCGTGTCGGAGCCGACGCTCCACCAGATAATATCGTCCTTGATGGTGTCCAGTTTGGCAAAAGCGCGGTCGACGCCTTCGGGAGTGCCGAGCACATCATAAACCTTGTCCGGATCCACGCCGTCCGCTATGAGCGCCCATTCCATATTATTGACCGGACGCCTTTCAAGCGACCTTTTGCCGGGGAATTTTACGGTGTCAAAAACATCGCGGATGCTCGTCGGCTTGCGCGATTTCCATTCAATGACATCGGCGCGATAGCCGAAAGTCGCGGAAAAGAAAATCTGCGGGATGAGGCACGGCGAAATAAGCACATCGCCAAAATCTTCGCCCGGCAATGTGCCGTCCGGTGCCGGCGCCAAAACCCGGTCAACATCAATCTCCATCGCCAAACCCTCGTCGCAAGCGCGAATGGCATCGGCGGGGGTGACATCAACCAGATCCCAGGTAATGTTGCCGGTTTCGTGTTGGGCGCGCAGTTTGGGGATTGCCTCGTTGGAAGAGTCGTCATTAACTATCTTGACGCCGGGGTTTGCCCGCATATACGGCTCGTGATAGGCGTTTTGCTGGCTGGCACTGTAGGCGCCGCCATAGGACACGATGGTCAGGTCTTCATCGGCGAAGGCGATGCCGGCCGCGCCGGTCGCGGATAGGGCGGCGGCGAGAATGCCGGCGCACAAGCGTTTAATCGGTTTTTTCATTTGGTTTTCCTTGTGGTAATAAACAACCGCCGCCACTATACCAAAACTTCGCCGCCAACATACAAAGCCGCGGTCATCCGGTTATCGGGGATGGCGTGTTAAAATTGACGGTCTGGCGGTGTAGCTCAGTCGGTTAGAGCAGCGGAATCATAATCCGCGTGCCGGGGGTTCGAGTCCCTCCTCCGCCACCGGGGTTTTGCTTTTGCGGGCGGATGGGATTGTCATCGGCGGCAGGGTTGCCAATGTGTTTTCCGGCGTCATCGGTATTTGCATTTTGCCGATGTCGCCGCCCGCCGCTTTTATGGCATTGGCAAGGGCGCACCATCCGGCAAGGGCGAGCATCAGCGGCGGCTCGCCGACCGCTTTTGAACGCATGACCGTCTTTGCCGCATTCGGCTTTTGCCACAGGCGGGCGCGAAAGTGTTTTGGCATGTCTCCGGCGGCGGGGATTTTGTATGTCGCAGGTCCCGTTGTCATCAAGTTGCCATTGTTGTCCCACACCGCTTCTTCGCACGACAGCCAGCCCCATCCTTGTGCAAAGCCGCCTTCTATCTGCCCTTTGTCTATCGCCGGATTAATGCTCGCGCCGGTTTCGTGCAAAATATCCGCCGACAACAAACGATGCTCGCCGGTTAGCAAATCCGCCTGACAACAAACCAATGCCGCCCCTTCGGCAAAATAATAAAACGGCGCGCCGCTGCCGCTTTTGGCGTCAAAATGCACTTTCGGCGTGCGGTAATAACCGGCAGCCGACAGCGAAACCCGCCGATGATATGCCATATCCGCCAATGCCGCAAAGGTCATCGCCCGCCGCCCGCTTGTTATTTTGCCGTTGTCAAAAACAATATCCGCCGCCGCGCATTGCCATTTTTCCGCCGCCACTTTTGCCATTCTTTCGCGCAATATCAGCGCCGCCTTTTGCGCCGCCATCGCATTCAAATCGCTGCCGCTGCTCGCCGCCGTCGCCGAAGTATTCGGCACCACCGAAGTACAAGTCGCCGCGCATCGCACTTGCGAAAGCGGCACGCCCAAAGCGGCGGCGGTTATCTGCGCGACTTTGACAAACAAACCCTGCCCCATTTCCGTGCCGCCATGATGAACGATAATCGTGCCGTCTTTGTATATCTGCACAAGCGCGCCCGCCTGATTCAAAAAAGCCGTTGTGAAGGCAATGCCAAACTGCACCGGCGTGATGGCAACCCCCCGTTTTTTGGTTTTGTTGTTGCGGTTGAATCTCGCGGCGGCTTTTTGTTTTGCCGCATAGTTGGCATCTTTGGCGAGATTATCCATCATCATCATCGCCGCCGGTTTATGCACTTTCTGCCCGTAAATGGTTGTTTGATTATGACGGATAAGATTTATCCGGCGGACGGCAAGCGGGTCTTTGCCGAGATAATCCGCAATGTCAGTCAGCATTCGCTCGGCGGCAAACATTCCCTGCGGCCCGCCAAAACCGCGAAATGCCGTGTTGGATGCTTTGTTTGTCCGGCACGGCGCGCCGACAATGCGCGCCGCCGGAAAATAATAGGCATTGGCGCCGTGAAAAACCGCGCGGGCGATAACGGCATTTGACAAATCCGCCGACATTCCGCAATCCGCCGCCATAAACATATCCGCGCCGCGGATTTTTCCATTGTCGTCAAAACCGACATTGTATTTTGTCAAAAACGGATGACGCTTGCCGGTCAGGGCGATATCATCGCCGCGCGGCAAACGAAGTTTGACCGCCCGCCCGGTTTTGCCCGCCAAAAGCGCGGCGGCGCAAGCGGGCAATGCCGCTTGTGTTTCCTTGCCGCCAAAACCGCCGCCCATCCGCCGCGTGCGCACAATAATATTATGCATTCGCTTGTGCAAAACTTTGGCGCAAAGATGCTGCACCTCAGTCGGGTTTTGCGTTGATGACCACACAAGCATATCGCCGTTTTCCAGCGGCATCGCAACCGCCGCCTGACCTTCCAAATAAAAATGTTCCTGCGCGCCGCTTTTTGCTTCGCCGACAAGTTGATGCGGCGAATCCTTTATCGCCTTTGCCGCATCGCCCCGCTGCAGGCGAAAGAAGTTTTTCGGTTCCTGCAAAAAACTTTGTTGTTTTAATGCATCTTCTATTGTCAATATTGCCGGTTTGTTTTGATAGTTTATCTTTGCCGCCCGCACCGCGCGGCGGGCGGCTTTTTCGCTGTCGGCGGCGGCGGCAAAAATGCACTGCCCGGCATAATGCACAACCTTGCCGGCAAAAAGCGGGTCGCCAAACTGCACCGGGGCTATGTCATTCTCACCCGGAATATCGCCCGCCGCAACAACCGCCACAACGCCGTCAGCCAAAGCAACCGGCGACAAATCGGCGGCAAACCCCGCATGCGCCCGCGCCGACAAACCGAGCGCGGCATGCAAAGCATTTTCCGGCAGGGGAATGTCATCAACATATTGCGCTTCGCCGCAAACATGCAAAGTCGCGGAATCGTGCGCGGCGGGATAACCGGCGGATTGTGCGGAAGGTTTTGTCATTGGCTTTTTGTATTAAGTTGTTTCATTGGCAAAACGCAAAAGAAGATTCGCCGCCGCGCGCATGCGGTATTGTTTGGACGCGCGCGCATCATTGACGGGCGAAAAATCTTTCGCCAAAGCATCGCCCGCTTCGGCGAAAGTTTGCATACTCCATTCTTTCCCGCACAACGCCCGCTCGGTACAAAAAGCGCGCCTGGGAGTTTCCGCCATTCCCCCGGCAACGACAACGGCGGAAGTTATCTTGTCGTTTTTGCGCCGCAAATACAACGCCAGCAACAACGCCGATATGTCATCGTCAAACCGCTTGCTTATTTTATAAACGCGAAAGACGCCGTCCGCCGCCGGTTTTGGCACAAACACCGACTCTATCCATTCGCCGCGCCGCAGGGCGGTTTTTTTGTAAGAGATAAAAAACGATTCCAGCGGCATTTGCCGTTTTTGTTTGCCGCGCCGCAATATCAAATGCGCGCCAAGGGCGATAAAAGGCGGCGGACCATCCGCCACCGGCGATGCGTTTGCGATATTGCCGCCGACAGTGCCCTGATAGCGTATCTGCGGCGAGCCAAAGCGGTGTATAAGTTCGTCCAGCGAAGGCAACTTTTTGCCGAGTGTTTTTTGCACACTCTCCCAATTGGCGGCGGCGCCGATATGCCAGCCGTTTTTTTGTTCGCGGATTGTCGCAAGTTCCGGCGCATTGTCTATTACCGCCGGTTGCGGAATGCTTTGCAGTTGCTGCGTTATGGTCAGTGCCAAATCGGTGCCTCCGGCGACAATCAGCGGGCGGCGCAAAACATTATCCGCTATTTGCGCCGCCGTCAGAGAAAGCGTATCGGGCGGCGCGGCTTTTTGCAATTCGCCGAGTTTTTGTTTGGCGGTTTTAATAGCATAACCGTCATCGTCGTTTTTTGCCATCGTCATCGCCGCGCGGATTATCGGGCGGTAGCCGGTGCAGCGGCACAAGTTTCCCGATACCGCCGTCGTCGCATCTTCATAAGAAGGATTATCCGCGCCGCTTTTGCCAAAGGCAAAAAGCGACATAACAAAACCGGGCGTGCAAAAGCCGCACTGCGAGCCGTGCGTTTTGACCATCGCCTCCTGCGCCGGATGCAGGCGGTTGTTGTTTTTCAATCCTTCTATGGTTATCAGCCATTTGCCATGGACGGACGGCATCAGCGCAATGCAGGAATTAAAAGCGCGAAAAGCCGGCTTGCCCCCGGAGTCCAAAGCGCAAACAACAGCCGTGCAGGCGCCGCAATCGCCGCTTGCGCATCCTTCCTTGCTGCCGGTCATTCCGCTTGCGCGCAAGTATTCCAGCACGGTGACATCGGGCGGTTGTTGTTCGCGCCGCGCCCGCCGCTCGCGGTTCAGATAAAAGACAACTTGCATCCGCGCCCGATTATAAACAATCGGGCGCACATTTGACAACCCTACCGCCCGAGGCAATCGGCAAAACTTTTTGCCAATTGGCGCATCGTTGCAAAATAATGCTCTTCCCCCGCGGGAATATTCGCCCCCAGCGGGTCGGCAACCGCAATAACGGCATCGCCGCCTTCGGTCAAAGCGCGCAAATGCCGCGCCGGAAGTTGCGGCTCTTTGAAAACGCAGCGAATGCCGCGGGAATGAAGGGCATCCCGCGCCGCCCGCAAACGCCGCGCCGACAAGCCGCCGGCAAAACCGCCGCGCAACGCGACCGGCTGCGCCAAATCATAACGGCGCTCAAAATATTGATAAGCATCGTGGGCGACAGCGAAAGGTTTGCCTTTGGCATCCGCCAATATCGCCGCTATCTCTTCGTCCAATGCCGCAAGTTTGGCATCCATTCTTGCCGCGTTTTGCCGGTAGGTTTCGCGCTTCGCCGGATATTGTTCGCCAAGCGCATCCGCCATTTGTTTAACCATATCCCGCGCGTTGTTGATATCCAGCCAAATGTGAATATCGCGGCTGCCGTGTTTGTGTTTGCGATTCCGGTGTTTGCGGTCATCGTCATCTTCGTTCTTGTCGTGCTTATGCCCGCGATGTTCGTCATCGTGTTCTTTGTCATGCCCGTGTTTGTCGCGGGGCTTCAAAAAATTCGGGCGGCGGTTTGGCAGTGTTGCTATTGTTTGCGAAAAGACGATATGTTTGCCTTTGTAAGAATGCAAAAGCCGTCCGGAAAACCCTTCGCCGCCGCCGCCGATATAAAAGAATATGTCGGCATTATGCAAAGCGCGCACTTGCGAAGGCGCAAGTTGCACATAATGCGGCGATTGCCCCGGGTTAATCAGCAACAGCGGATTCTCGCCCATTACTCCGGCGAGCAAAGAATGCAAGGGCGCAATGCTCGCCGCCGCTTGCGGCTTTTTGTCGTCCGCCGCATTTGCACCGCCGGCAAACAAAACAATCGCAAACAGCGGCAAAACCGCCGCTTTTGACAATACCGCCCGCAAAAACCGGAACTTTTGCAAAACTCCTTGCGGCGGCTTTTTCTTTTCGTTTGTTTTCATCGTTTTTCCCCTTCCGTTTTTGCCGGTTGTTTTTTCGTGAGTGTTATATTATAACAAAACTTTCGCGCCATCATCCGCCGTTTTTGCCGGAATAATATTTTTTTGTTGTTTTTGCCGAACCGCCGCCGAAGTGTGATAATATAACACCGTGCCGAAAATTGCCGCCGTTGAGAAGTTGTGCGCCGCCCGGAGTTTGCGCCTGACGCCGCCGCGCCGCCGCGTTTTGCGCATTGTCAGCGCGCATTCGCGCCCTGTTAGCGCTTATGACATTGTGCACAAGATGGGCGCGCAGCCGCCGACCGTCTATCGGGCGCTGGATTTTCTTGCCGCCGCCGGTTTAATTCACAAAGTCCAAAACTTTGAGGGCGGCGCGGGCTTTGTCGCTTGCGGGCATCCGGATGCGGGTTGTCATTCCTGTTTTCTTTTGATATGCGACAACTGCGGCAAATGCACCGAAAGTTGCGCCCGCCGCCCCGACACGGCTTTGCGCCGCGCCGCGCAGGCGGCGGGTTTTTTGGCGCGCAGTTTGACAATGGAAGTTGCGGGATTATGCAGCAGTTGCCGCAAACCGGAAGCGAAAGCGGATTAGGCGGCGCGCTGCTCGCCGCCGAGCATTTATCCGTCTCTTATCGCGGAGAGGCGGCTTTGGACGATGTATCCATGCGTCTGGAGCGCGGCGATTTTTTGACCATTGTCGGGCCAAACGGCGCGGGCAAGACGACATTGCTTAAGTGTTTAATCGGCGTGTTGAAACCCGACAGCGGCATTATCCGGCGCGCTCCGGCTTTGAAGATTGGCTATGCCCCGCAGCAACTTGCCGCCGACCGGACGATGCCGATAACCGCCGGGGGGTTTTTGGCTTTGCGAAAACATGCCGCCGCAAAAGAGTGCGCGCGCGCCGCCGCCGAAGTCAATATCGGCGCGGCATTGCACAAACCTTTGCATGCGCTTTCCGGCGGCGAACTTCAGCGGATATTGCTGGCGCGGGCGCTTTTGGGCGAGCCGGATGTTTTGGTGCTGGACGAACCTGCGCAAAACCTGGATGTCGCCGGGCGGACGAGTTTTTATGCTTTGCTGGCAAGCATTTACGAGCGGCGGCGGCTGGCGATTGTGATGGTATCGCACGATTTGCATCTGGTAATGCGGGCGACCACGCGGGTTATTTGCCTTTACCGCCATATTTGCTGTTCCGGCGCGCCGCAGCAGGTTGTGCAGGATCCGCAGTTTGCCGCCATACTTGGCGATGCGCCTTTGACGGCGGTTTATCATCACGATATCCGCCATCATAATCATCATCATGGCGAAAGCCAAACATAACACGGCGGGCAAATGCCGGACGATTTTATTATCCGCGCGCTGATAGCGGGCGTGTTTTTGGCGGCGGTTGCCGGGGTGCTGGGATGTTTTATCGTTTGGCGGCGGATGGCATATTTTGGCGATTCTCTGGCACACGGCGCTTTGCTGGGCGCGGCTGCCGGTTTGTTGCTTGGCGAAGGCGCACAATGGATTGATTGGCGATGGACTGCGGCGGCGGTTTGCGCGCTTTTTGCCCCCGCTTTGGTTTTTTTGCGGCGGCGGGGGGCGATAGCCGATGATACCGCCCTTGGCGTTCTCGCCCATGGGTCGCTGGCTTTCGGCTTGCTGATGGCGGCGAATATTCCGGGTTTGGATTTGCATTCTTATTTGCTGGGCGATATTCTTGCCGTCGGCGATGATGATTTGTTGTGGATAGCGGCGGGCGGCGGCTTGACGATAATATATGTCGTCTTTTGCTGGCAATCGCTGACTCTGATGGCGGTGCATGAAGATCTGGCGGCGAGCGAAGGGGTGCGCGTTTTGCGTTCGCAAATACTATTGACACTGCTGACCGCCCTGGTTGTGGCGGCGGCGATTCGCATTATCGGCGCATTGCTGATAACCTCCCTGCTCATCGCCCCGGCGGCGGCGGCAAGGCAGTTTGCGACTTCGCCGGCAAAGATGGCGGCGGGGGCGGCGATGGTCGGCATTATCGCGGTTTTCGCCGGTGTTGCGGCATCA
The DNA here is from genome assembly GCA_051009015.1 of Gammaproteobacteria bacterium. Lineage (GTDB taxonomy): Bacteria > Pseudomonadota > Gammaproteobacteria > Tethybacterales > Persebacteraceae > JAHRAH01. Next base: position 11,812 of record JBPCWZ010000014.1, read on the forward strand.
TTAAGATGGGATGTGCCGACAGGTCCGGCGATAGCGGCAAGTTGTTTTGTGCTGTTTGCGCTGTCAATGCTTTTTGCCCGCGGCAATAACCAATAAAGGGAGAATGCGGCAGATGGAAGTCGTCCCCGGTTTCAGTTATCCGCTGCCGATAGTTGCGCTGGATTATGCGCTGGGGGCGGTAATGTGGACTTTGCTGGCGCGGGCGGTGCTGGATGTTTTTGTGCCGCCAACTTCGGAGATGGTTTTGGCGCGGGTGTTTCGGCAACTGACCGCGCCGTTTTTGCGTTTGTTTGCTCCTGTGACGCCGCGCTTTCTGGCGCCGGTTCTGGTGCCGGTTTATGTCGCGTGGTGGTTTTATCTGGTGCGTTTTTTCATCATCCCCTTCATCCTGTTCGGCGAATGGGGAATGCTGTCCTTCCCGTTGGAATCAACCATCGGCAAATGGCTGACAAGTTTTTAACCCGCGGCGTTTGCCAAAAACAGAAAGCGCGAAAAACCCCCGCCGCACCGGGCTACAAAGAAGACAAAGCATCCCCCCACCTTTCCCACTTGGCGGGAATCCATGCCTTTAAAATAATAAATGCAACATTCAATCGGAAATCCGTTAGCGCATAATACAAGGGACTCCAACCATAAGTGTTTTTCGCCAGAACATCCGCTCCGGCTTTGATAAGAGCATCGGCGATATCGGCATTACCTCTAATCGCCGCCGTATGCAGGGGTGTCCAGCCGGTCCGTAGTTTTGCGTTAACATCCGCTCCGGCTTTGATAAGAGCATCGGCGGTATCGGCATTATCTCCCTTTACCGCCCAATACAGAGGCGTAGCGCCTGCGTTATTTTTTGCATTGATATCCGCCCCGGCGTTGACGAGGGCAAGGGCGGTTTCGGTTTGACCTTTATTCGCCGCTTCATGCACGGGCATAATGCCATATTCGTCTTTTGCGTTGATATCCGCTCCGGCTTTGACAAGGGCAAGGGCGGCATCAGTTTGACCGTTGGATGCCGCATAATGCAAGGGGGTGTAGTTGTTTGTGCCTTTTGCGTTGATATCCGCCCCGGCTTTGACAAGGGCAATGACAATGTCGGTGTGACCGTCGCTTGCCGCATGGTGCAGGGAAGTGAAATCATCTTTATTCGCTGCGTTGACATCGCCCCCGGCTTTGATGAGGGCAAGAGCAAATTCGGCGTGACCGCCGATTGTCGCATAGTACAGGGCATTTCCTCCGCTATTACTTTTTGCGTTAATATCCGCCCCGGCTTTGACAAGGGCAAAGGCGGCTTCGGTTTGATTTTTATATGTCGCATAGTGCAGGGGTATAAGTCCGTTTTCGTCTTTTGCGTTAATATCCGCCCCTGCCTTGACGAGGGCGAGGGCGGCTTCGGTTTGACCGAATTCCGCCGCGATATGCAAAGGCGTTGCGTCTTCTTCTTTTTCCGCCTGCGCATGAATATCCGCGCCGCCGTCAATCAGGCGTTTGACGGCGGCGATATCGCCGTCTTTTGCCGCTTGATGCAAAGGCGGCAAATCATCGTTTTCGCTTTCGCCTTCGGCAAAAGCGCCGCCGCACAGGGCGGCGAAAAGAAGCAGGGCGCATAAAGCGCACAAGGCGCGGGAAGGGTTAATCGTCATTGCTTTTTTCTGCAAGATGCGCCATCTTATCATAAAAGATAAACGCCCTGATGGTTTGCCGGGGGTTTATTCTTTTGTGCGCACAACTTCCGCGCCGAATTGGTCCAAACCTGCCAAAGGGCGGATTTTGGCGCAGTGGATTCGCACTTCGGCGGCGGCGAACTCTTTGATGATTAAGTCGGCGGCGGCGGCGGCGAGGTCTTCAACATAATGATGATGGTTTTGTTCCGCCCATTCGCGCAGGCGGCGCGCCAAAACCGCATAATCCACCGCCGGAACAAACGCGCCATCTGCGGCATTATCACCGGCAAGCGGCGTTATTTCGGCATCCATCACAACCGCCTGACGCACATGCTGCTCGGCGGCATCAACGCCGATAAAACACGACAAGCGCAAGCCGCGCAAAAATATCCTGTCGGCGGGCTTTTGCCGCGGCGGCTTTTGTTTTTGTTTCATCTTCGCATCTGCCATCGGCAAATAATATCACAACTTCTTCGCGCCGCGTTTTGTCATTGACAATTGTCGGTGTTGTTATCGCGGCTCGTCTTCGCGCACGCGCAAAAAAACCGGAAAGCGCGGGATGCCGTTGTTTGTGAATCCCTGATATTGATATGTGATGGTCGCCCCTGTCGGCGGCGGGTTTGCACGCTGTGCATCGCTCAGCCCGCTGCCGATATTGAAAACTTTGTCGCCGCCGCCGAGCATTCTTACTTGCAGGGAGCCGGTTTTGCCGGTATATTTTCCCTTGCCCGGCTTATAACCGATAACAACGGCTTCGGCATCGGCGGAAGGTTTGTATTTTAATAGATCATCATTGCGCCCCGCTTTGTGGATGGATTCTATCCGCCGCAACATTACCCCTTCTCCGCCGCCGTTGACAACTTCATTAAAGTATTCTTCCAAACCGGCGGCATCCGTTATCTTATGCTGTTTGACAACCCGCCAATGGGAGTTTTCGCTTTTGTCAAAATATTCCCGCAGTTTTGCATAACGCTGGCGAAACACGCCGCCGTGTGCGGGCAAATCAAAAACCATATAACGAATGTCGCGCCATCCTTCATTTGGCTTTTTGCGGCGGACAATGCCGGATGTTTTTTCAAAAAGCCCGCGCCCCAGCCATAACTCGCCGTCCATCGGCACCGGCGGCAAACCGGCAACAAACCATTTTGGCGCGGCAAACACCTTTCCGCCGCGCGATACCAGTTTTTGCCCGTCCCACAAAGCGCGCACGCCGTCATATTTTTCACTCGCCCAATAATCGCCAACGGCGGCGTCTTGCGAATACACTTTGGCAAGCGAAAAATCGGGCTTGTTATTTTTGCCGTCATCATCACCGGCGGCGACAACCGCAACGGCAAAACAACAAACGGCAACAAAAAACCTTGCGGCTTTTGGAATGCGGCGCATTATGTTGCCGCCCTTGTTTAATTAAGCGACAACGGCGCGCACAATGAAAACTGCGGTATCCGCGCTTCAAAATCCTCGCCGTCATCGGGGCGCATCAAATACGCGCCGCTCATCATCCCCGCCGGAGTCGGCATATCAACATAACTTCCGTATTCGTAATGCGCCCCCGGCTGCAGATGCGGCTGCTCGCCGATGACGCCGCTGCCGCGCACTTCTCTTATTTGATTGTTGCCGTCCGTGATTGTCCACCGGCGCGCCAAAAGGCGAAAGGGCGCATCGCCCAAATTTTCAATGCGGATATGATAGGCAAACCAGTAATCATCGCCGCCGGCAAGCGCATCCGGCAGCCGGTCTTTCGGCAGATACTCGCTGCGCACGGAAACCGCCGCGCGCATCGCATCCGCCTCGCTAACCTCCCGCGCCGCAAAATCGCCCATCATGCCATTATAATACCCACCGATGATTATGCAAAAACCCGCCCTTGTCGCCGCAAGTTTGCTTGCCGCCGATATCGCCCGGCTCGGCGAAGAGGCGCATGCGGTTTTGGCGGCGGGCGCGGACTGGCTTCATCTGGATGTGATGGATAATCATTATGTCCCCAACCTGACTTTTGGCGCCGGTGTCTGCCGCGCTTTGCGCCAATACACGCAAACGGCAAACGCCTTTTTGGATGCGCACCTGATGACCGCGCCGGTGGATAGTTTGATACAACCCTTTGCCGATGCGGGCGCCGACAGGCTGACTTTTCATCCCGAAGCCAGCCGTCATCCGCATCGCACCGCCGCCGCCATTGCAGGGGCGGGAATGCGCTGCGGCATTGCGCTAAATCCGGCGACTCCGCTTGATGCGGCTTTGCATCTTTTGCCGCTTGCGGATTTGGTTTTGCTGATGACCGTCAACCCCGGTTTTGGCGGGCAATCTTTTATCCCTTCCGTTGCGCCGAAGATAGCGGCGGCGCGCAAGATGACCGATGCTTTTGCCGATGGCGATAAGAGCGGCAAAAAAATAATGCTGCAAGTGGATGGCGGCATTAACGCGCAAACGGCAAAACAATGCGCCGATGCCGATGTGCTTGTCGCCGGAAATGCCATCTTCGGCGCGGCGGATTATCGCGCCGCCATCGCATCTTTGCGCGCCGCGGATTATGCCGCAAAGGGGCGGTTATAACAAGGGCGTTTTCCGCCGCCCCTTTCGTCATTCTCGCGCGATAGCGCGGGAATCTCCCATTATTGGCAAAAGGCGGCAACTCGGGCGGCGGGTTGTGTATAATGGCGGTTGTCGGCGGGCGGGTTGCT
>JBPCWZ010000015.1:0-3786 GCA_051009015.1 Gammaproteobacteria bacterium
AACATATCGGGCGAAAATGCCGCATTAGATTCCCGCTTTTGCCTTTTGCCGATGGTATGGGAATATCCAATATTGCCGCCAAACTTTTCATTGCCATCGTCATAAAGCACATCCAGCCGAAAACCGGCAAACGGATGCAATTCCACGCCATAACGCAAACCATCATCGGATTTTGCACTGCGCTCGCCGTCAAAGTTGTAATAATCCACCGCCAATTTAACGGCGTCAAACTGCGGGGGAGATACGCGGAGTTTTGCGTCAAAACCCTGACGCGAAAAAGCCACAACGCTGCTATTGACATTCTGCTCATCGGTTAGCGGCATATAATAGTTTGCCGCCAAAGCGACAATTTTATGCTCTACTTCGCCGCCAATGCCAAAACGCGAAAAGCCGCCGTAATCGCTGTCCTCATAATCCAAGAAAGCATTAGCACCAAAAAGCGCGCCATTGTTAATCTTGCGGTAGAAAGCACCGGCATTTGCGCCCTTGACGCTATCCGGTCCCACATAACCCCGCAGTTGCCAGCCAAAAGCGGAATCTGCCGATTCGTCAATCGCGCCGATAAGATTAATGCCAAAGTTTCCCTTCCTGCCGCCTAATTCGGTTTGCAGTTGCACATTCGCCTTTTTGACGGCGGCGAAGTTATCGGTAATGACATCTTGCGCTTTTGCCGCGAGCGCGCCGTCAATGTGCGCCAAAAGCCGCGCCTGTTGTTGTTTGCGAAAGTCGGCAAAACCGCCGCCGCTTTCCGCCGCGCCGTTTTGCACCGCAAAGCCCGCCAAAGCAAGCACTATCAATATCGCCTTTTTCATTGGAGTATCTCCCATTGTTTTTGTCAAAATCCGACACGAAGTCGGGTCTGCAGTACCTACCACACGGCAAATATTCCGGCTATTTCCCGCCATAAATATCGGGTTTTGTATTACACGGAAACCCGACAAGCAAGTTCCGTGCAATAGGCACTGCAATAACAATATTAGCACAACCGCCGCTGAATTGTGCACAACCTGTCAAAAATCCCGCCGCCGTGCTATGCACATTCGGATGGCAAATGTGCTATGATTGATATCGGCGACTTGCCGCAAAACAACAAGGAGAAAACGATGAAACAACTGAAACTGATGCTGACGGTGCTGACGGCGATTTTTGCCGCTTTCGGGCGGCTTTTTGCCTTTCGCGCGGCACAAGGCGGGGGCGGCAACTTCAACTTTTGGCGCGCTTTTGGCGCGGTGTGCCTGTCCGCCATTCTCGCCATCGGCAATGTGGCATTCGCCGGCAATGCGACATTCGCCATCGGCGAGCGGCAGGCAACGCAGGCTACGGACGGGCGCATAGACATCGCCTACAGATACGACCATCGCGACTCTTACAAAGGGGTGAGCAAAACAGAACTCGACACAAAAAGAGGCGAAGACGGCTGGACTTACCTGCACGAGGTGGTAGCGAGAGGCAAGATGCGACAGATAGGCGAACTTCTCAGGATGCGCGCGGATACTGAAATCCGAACCTCCACACGCGGCAGGACTGCTTTGCACATTGCGGCAGACACCGGTAATCACGATGTCGTCCTGATGCTTCTCAGAGCGCGCGCGCATATTGAAGCGTGGGACAAAGAGGGCAGAACGCCTTTGCATCTGGCGGCGGCGGCAGGCCACCGCTACGCCGTGGAGGTTCTTGTCAAAAAGCGCGCGAATGTTCATGCGCAAGACAAAAAGGGCAGAACGCCTTTGCATCTGGCGGTGCAAACCAACGCCTCAAAACTACACACACCGGTACTGCCCAATGCGGTTATGGAATGGCTTATAGACAGGCGCGCGGATGTTAATGCGAAGGACGACGAGGGCAGAACGCCTTTGCATCTGGCGGCGCAAGCGAACAAAATCAAATCTGTGAGGTATCTTCTCGAAAACCCAAGGTCAAAAGCGAACAAGAATGCAAAAGACAACGCGGGCAGAACGGCTTTGGAAGTGGCGGTGTATGCGGGCAGCACTTTTGTCGCCGAGAAGCTTATCAAGGAATACAAGATGGACCCTTGGTCCATTTATTATGCAACGAAACCCGATAAGATGACGCCTTTGCACCACGCGGCGAAGGATAACGCCAAAGCCGTCAAGACCCTTCTCAAACTGAGGGCGGAGATTGAGGCGAGAGATGTCCGGGGTTATACGCCTTTGCATATTGCGGCATTGCATAACAACGCCGAAGCGGTGCGCGTCCTTATCGCAAAGGGAGCGGATGTTAATGCCCTGTCCAATCGCAAATACAAAAGACAAATGCCTTTGCATCTTGCGGCAAGGCATAACGCAACTGATGCGGCACGGGAACTTATCCAAGGGGAAGCGTCTCCTCTTTACGACGACGGTGAAGGAAAAACTCCGGTAAGTATAGCCATACATCATCACGGCTTTTTCAGCGGAATCGCGTATCTCATGCGCGAGGAGGAGCATAGAATTAAATGCAAGATCAAGGGCGGGTTCTTTTGCTTCTGAGCATGGAATACCCCCGCAGTTCCGCATTTTGCGCCCCCGCGGGATGATTGACGGGCGCGATGCGGTTGTCGCGCCCGCCCCCGTCATTCCCGCCCCCATTTCCGTCATTCCGCCGGGCATGTTTTTGCCGCACCCGCCGATGACGACAACGCCGTCCATTGACTGACCATTGACGGCGGTTTTGCCGGTTTTTTACAACGGCAAGTTTTTTGACAGGTTATGCACATTCGGATGGCAAAAGTGCTATTATTGACATTGGCGACTTGCCACAACACAACAAGGAGGAGAACGATGAAACAACTGAAACTGATGCTGACGGCGATTTTCGCCGCTTTCGGGCGGCTTTTTACCTTTCGCGCGGCACAAGGCGGGGGCGGCAACTTCAACTTCGGGCGCGCTTTTGGCGCGGTGTGCCTGTCCGCCATTCTCGCCATCGGCAATGTGGCATTCGCCGGCAATGCGGCATTCACCATCGGCGAGCGGCAGGCAACGCATACAGCGGACGGGCGCATAGACATCGCCTACGACTGGAATCGCAACTCTTACTGGGGGATGAGCAAAAAAGAAATCAACGAAAAAAGAGGCGGCGACGGCTGGACTCACCTGCACGAGGAGGCGGCGAGAGACCATATAAGATTTATCAACGAACTTGTCAGAGGCGGGGCGGATCTTGAAATAAAAACCACCACACGCGGCTGGACGGCTTTGCATGTTGCGGCAGACCGCGGTCACCATGTTGCTCTCGGAACGCTTCTCGGGGCGCGCGCGAAGATTGACCCGAGGGACAAAGAAGGCAGAACGCCTTTGCATCTGGCGGCGGCGAAAAGCGGCAACTTCTTCGTTGTGCAAACGCTTTTGGATACCCGCTTCAGAAGGGGAAAGCCCGCGAATGTTAATGCCAAAGACAAAAAGGGCAGAACGCCTTTGCATCTGGCGGTGCAAGCCAAGCGCACAAAACGACACCGCATTCTGGAACGGCTCATAGACAAGGGCGCGGATATTAATGCCAGGGACAAAGATGGCAGAACGCCTTTGCATCTGGCGGCGGAAGCAAACAAAATCGGGGCTGTGCGGTTTCTTATCCGCAAGAGAGCGAACAAGAATGCAAAAGACAACGAGGGCAGAACGGCTTTGGAAGTGGCGGCGTATGCCGGCAGCACTTATGTCGCCAAGCGGCTTATCAGCGAATTCAAGATGAGCGATTCGTTCGTTAATAAAAGGGCGGTTTATGAGGAGCGCAGGCGGCCCTTGCACCGCGCGGCGAAGAATAATAACATCAAGGCACTCAAGACCCTTC
>JBPCWZ010000016.1:0-6385 GCA_051009015.1 Gammaproteobacteria bacterium
GGAGAATCCAGCGAAATCTGGCAACTGCTGCGCGATGCGGCGCGTGAAATGAGATGCAAGGGCCACCCCGGACTTTGCCGCAAATAATAATGGCAAAGCCCCGAAGGGGCGCCCTTGCGGCTGCGTGTGGTTTCCCGCTTTCGCGGGAATGACGAAAGAGGCGGGAATGACGGGTTTTATGAATTCCCGCTTTTTCGGGTTATGGCGCGGCGCTTCGCAACCAACTTGCCTGGGATGCTTCTGACAGGGCTTTGCGGTTGTTCCAATCGTCCGGGATTATTCCCATCCATATCTCCGCCATCTCTTCTTCCGATGCCCAGCCCCATTTGATATCCTGCGGCGGGTCGTGCGGGTTTTCCGGATTCTTCGCCGAGTTGTCATACGAAAATACCGCCTCCAAACGACTGCCCGCCGGAATGTGCATCGGCTCGCGCAAAGCATAAATGCTTTGCCAATCCAAATCCCAATCTGTTATGTGCGCCAACTCGTGCTTTTTGCCATCCGGCAAATGCACCGAAAATATCGCCTCTTTGCCGATATAGTGCATGTGCGGCAGAAAATCCACCAGCGTAAAACCAACCGGCACATCCATATAAAACCGCCGCCGGTAATCCGCCTCGCCCGCCGGAATGTCCAAATCCTGCGTGCCTATCAAAACGCCGTCCAGATAGTGCGGCGTTTCCTTGTCGGCAAAATAAAAGGCGATGGCGCTTTGGTCTTTTGCCGCTTTGCCCGAAAGTTTGTAGTGTATCTCTATCACGATATCCGCCGCCGCCGGAAGATATATCCCGTACATCGGGCGGCGCGAAGGTTCGGCACCCGGCACCCAGCCGCCAATGCCAAAACTATCGGCATCTTCCGCATTGTCGTAGGACATAAAAGCGCCCGTGCCGAAAACCGAAAAACCCTGCACTTCGTCTTTGGCATCCTCGCGCCGCGCCTTGCCGGAATAATCGGCGAAAAAGTTGGCATGATGCACTACGCTGGTATCGCCGGGGCGAAAATCCACGCCTATCAAAGTTTTGTCTTCCGTCAAGCCCGAAGGCAATACGAAATAACGATAGATATCCTTGCCCTGTGCCGGGACGGCAAAAGGTTGCGGCATCGTCAGCACCAAATCCGGCGCGCCCAATCTCCACTTGGCATCGCCGAGTTTGACTTTTGGCGGGGCATCGGTCATCTCGCCAAGCGGCGCGCCCGAGTCCGCCCAATCGGCAAACATCTTTATCTGCCGCGCCGATAAGATACGCTCGTTGCGGTATAAACCCGGCTTGGGTTTGAGTTTCCACGGCGGCATTCTGCGCGTTTGTGCGACTTGTTTGAGTATCGGGGCGAATGCGCGCGCCAAATCATATCCCTCCAGCGAAAACGGCGCGATGCCGCCGCTGCGATGACATTCCAAGCAATTCGCCGCTATCAATGGCGCAATGTCGCGGTGATAGGTCGGCTTGTTTGTTGATGCGGGCGCGGCAACCGGGCAGGGTTTTGGCGCGGCTGTCAATGACTTGTCAAACTTGCCGTCCGCCTTGCCGCTGTATTGTTGTTTGCCGCCGATATCATAAGCAAATGCCATCGGCACCGCGGCGACATTCGCCCGCGATGCCAAATCATCGGACGGGTCGGCAAATATTGGAAAGGTGAATTGATGACGCTGTTGAAAGGCGCGGGCTTTTTGCCATTCGTCATCGGCGGCGAGGAATACGCCATAAACAAAATCGCCGCGCTGTCTTGTTTGTTTGGCGAGTTTGTTTATCTGCCGCGCATAATCCGCGCTTATCGGGCATTCTTCGGCAAAATACAAAAGCACGGCGCCGCCCGCCGCTTCTTTTTCGTCGCCGATGGCGTGGATGTTGCCGTCCGCCGCCAAAAACTTGCCGCCGATGAAAAACGGCGGCAACTCGTCCGCCGCAACGGCAAAACCGCCGCCCGCCGACGACAACACAAAAGCCGCCGCCAGCAAAAAGGTATTTGTTGTTTTCATTGTAATGCTCCCCGATATGCCAAGGTATTATAGTATCAATAAACCGCTTTGCGGCGTTTTTATCGCGCCGATACAGGCATAACAACATAATCAAAATGGCGGTTGTCAATTGGCGGATGCCGGTTGCCGGATGGCAAATGACGGATGGCGGCGGGCGGTTTCGGGGTTTTGCCATTGGACTTTTTTTGCCTATATTTTGCCAAAGGTGAAAAAATTGCCGCAAAATGATTTATAATGCGCTTGCCAATGTTGTTAAGAGGCGGATTGTTGCGAATGGTTGTGGTTGCGCTCGGCGCGGCGGGTTTTGCCGCCGTTGCTCTGACGGCGGCGGCTTTTGCCATCGGCGGCGGCGCTTTTGCCAATACCATTTCGGCTTTTGCCGCCTTCGCCGCCGTCTTCGCGCCGCAACTTCTGCTATTGATGGCTTATGCCAAAGGTTGCGATACGCGGCGGGCTTTTATGCTTTGGGCGATGAAGTTTTCGCTGGTGTTTTTGCTGATGGCGGTTGCCGCGCGCGGGCTTGGCGCGCTGTCGCTGCTTGCCGCGCCGGGCTTTGTTTTTGGCGTTGTCGCCGGTGTCGGCGTCAATCTTTACACGGCGGCAAAGATGACAATGGAAGTTGCCGCGCACAACAAGCGGCGGGTTAATTGACATGGCGGCATCCGAAGTTATCCCCTGGCCTTCTACTATCGCCGAATATATCGGCGGGCATTTGCAGCGCTATTCCGTTGGCGAACAAACGCCGGGGATAGTGACGACGGCTTGGCATTTGGACACTTTGCTGATATCGTGGCTGATTGCCGTTGCGGGTTTTGGCTTTTTGCGCTATGTCGCCGCGCGGGCGAAGGTGGCGCAGCCGACCCGGTCGCAGGTCGCTTGCGAGATGCTGGTGGATTTTTTTGACAGGCAAGTGCGCGATTTGCTGCCCAATGCGCCGCCGATTGTCGGTCCTTTGGCGGTGACGATATTTGTCTGGGTGGTGCTGATGAACACGATGGATTTAGTGCCGGTGGATTTGATTGCCTCAACCGGTTATGTTTTGACCGGTTCGGTGCCGCACTTTAAGATATTGTCAACGGCGGATTTGAGTTTGACTCTGGCACTGGCTTTGTCGGTTTTTTTCCTGACGCTGTATTATGGACTCAAGGTCAAGGGCGTGGGCGGTTTTTTGCACGAGGTGGTGATGGTGCCATTCGGGGCAAAACTTTTTCCGGCTAACATCTTATTGCGTCTTGTTGAGGAAGTTGCCCGCCCGTTTTCGCTTTCCATGCGCTTGTATGGTAATATGCTTGCCGCCGAGTTGATATTTTTGCTTATCGCAGGACTGTCGTTTGCCGCGCCGTGGGCGTTTATGACGCAGTTTATTTTTGGCGGTCCCTGGGCGATATACCATATTCTGGTAGTGCCGCTGCAAGCGTACATTTTTGCCGTGCTGTCGGTGGTCTATCTGGCGATGGCGCACGAAAAACACTGACAAAAAGGAGAAAACACAATGAAAAATGACATTATCTACAAAAGCGCGGTGCTCGCACTCGCGCTTGTTGCCATGCCGGCTTTTGCCGATGCGGAGATTAAGAAAGGGTTGATAGCGGTCGGCTTCGGGCTTGCGGGTTTGGGTGCCGCTGTCGGCATCGGCCTTCTCGCCGGCCGCTTTCTGGAAGCGATTGCGCGGCAGCCGGAGTTGGAAAGCAAACTGTTCGGCAGGTTTCTCCTGACCGCCGGTTTGACCGATGCCGTGCCGCTTATCGCCATCGCGCTGGCGTTCATAATGCTGTTCCTGTGATGGATGCGGCGATGAAAAACGCCAACTGTTACCGGGCTACATTTGGCGCGTTTGCGCTGGCTTTGTCGGCAACGGCAAATGCGGCGGAGGGCGAATTTAAGTTGCTCAGCGTAACCACGCTACTCGGGCAAATCATCACTTTCGCCGTTTTGGTGTGGTTTATGATGAAGTTTGTCTGGCCGCCGCTGATGACGAAGATTGACGACCGGCGCAAACAAATCGCCGACGGGCTTGCCGCAGCAGAGCGCGGCAAGAAAGATCTGGCGGATGCCGCCGCCGAAAAAACTTCCATCATCAAAGAAGCGCGCGCCGACGCAAGCCGGATAGTCGCCGATGGCAAGGAACAAAAAACCGCCGTCATCGCCCAGGCGCGAAGCGAAGCCGAAACCGAACGCGCCCGCATAGTAGAGCAGGGGCGGCGCGAAGTGGAAAGCGAAAAGGCAGCCATGCGGCGCGAGTTGCAAAAGAAACTCGGCGGGCTTGCGGTCGCCGGTGCCAAGCGCATTTTGGAACGCGAAGTTGACCCGAAGGCGCATGCCGATATCATTGATTCTTTGCGCGAGAAGATCTGATGCGGGCGGCGGGCGGTTTTGACGCACAACCGGCAACCGCCGGAGGATAAGCCATGCGCGGCATTGTTCGGCCTTATGCGGCGGCGGCGTTTTCGTTTGCCTACGCCAAAAACGCCCTGACGCGCGAGCGCGACATTCTCGGCGAATGGTCGGCATCGCTGACATTGATGGCATCGGCGGCGGCGGAAGTTATGCGGCAAACACAAGGGCGCGGTTTGCTCGGCGATGAAGAACTGGCGGGTGCCGTCAGGGAGTTGAGCGGCGAGAAAGACCGGTCGCGGCTTAACTTTGTGGATATTCTCGCGGAAAACCGCCGCTTGCGGCTTTTGCCGGAGATAGCGGAGATGTTTGAAGAACTGCGCCGCGAAAGCGCGGGCGTTGTTGAAGTGCGCGTGGAATGCGCGAGGATGCCGGACGAACAAACCAAAGCGCAGTTGGAAAAGATTATGGCAAAATGGACCGGCGCCAAAGTGCGGGCGCATTTTGAGGAAAATGCCGATTTGCTCGGCGGCGTGCGCGCTTACGCCCGCGATGATGTTTTGGACGCCAGCATTCGCGGGCGCTTGAATAATATGGCGGCGCTGGTCGGCGCCGCGAAAGAGGAGACACAACAATGAAACAATTGAGCCCGGCGGAGATCAGCGATGTCATCCGCCGCAAAATTGGCAATATTAATCTGGATGCGGAGCAGCGCAACGAAGGCACGGTGCTTTCGGTTAGCGACGGCATTGTGCGCATACACGGGCTTTCGGCGGCGCAGCAGGGCGAGATGCTTTCCTTCGAAAAAGGCGGCTTCGGGCTGGCGCTGAATTTGGAGCGCGATTTTGTCGGCGCGGTGGTGCTTGGCGAATACGGTCATCTGAGCGAGGGCGACCGGGTATCTTGCACCGGGCGGGTTTTGGAAGTGCCGGTCGGCGAGGATTTGGTCGGGCGGATTGTCAATTCGCTGGGCGAGGCGCTGGACGGCAAAGGCGATATCGCCGCCGAAAGCAAAGAGCCGATTGAAAAGATAGCCCCGGGCGTGATATGGCGGCAGTCGGTATCGCAGCCGATGCAAACCGGCTTGAAGGCGATTGATACGATGGTGCCGATAGGGCGCGGGCAGCGCGAGTTGATAATCGGCGACAGGCAAACCGGCAAAACCGCCATCGCCGTTGATGCGATTATCAACCAAAAAGGGCAGGATTGCATTTGCGTGTATGTCGCCATCGGGCAAAAGGCGTCTTCGGTTGCGGCGGTCGTGCGCAAGTTGGAAGAGCACGATGCCCTGCGTCATACCATCATCGTTTCGGCATCGGCATCCGATTCCGCCGCTTTGCAATATATTGCGCCATATGCGGGATGCACAATGGCGGAATACTTCCGCGACCGCGGGCGCGATGCATTGATTATCTATGACGACCTGACAAAGCAGGCGTGGGCGTATCGTCAAATATCGCTTTTGTTGCGCCGCCCGCCGGGTCGCGAGGCGTATCCGGGCGATGTTTTTTATCTGCATTCGCGCTTGTTGGAGCGGGCGGCGCGGGTGAGCGTGGAATATGTGGAAAAATTTACCAAAGGCAAAGTCAAGGGCAAGACCGGCTCCCTGACGGCGCTGCCGGTGATTGAAACACAGGCGGGAGATGTTACCGCTTTCGTGCCGACCAATGTCATATCCATCACCGACGGGCAGATATTTCTGGAGACGGATTTGTTCAATGCCGGCGTGCGCCCGGCGATGAATGCCGGTTTGTCGGTGTCGCGGGTCGGCGGTTCGGCGCAGCGCAAGATCATCCGCAAGTTCGGCGGCGGCGTGCGTTTGGCGCTGGCGCAATATCGCGAGTTGGCGGCATTTGCGCAGTTTGCATCCGATTTGGACGAAGCAACGCGCAAGCAGTTGGACATCGGCAAACTGGTGACGGAGTTGATGAAGCAAAAGCAATATGCGCCGATGAAAGTATCGCAGTTGGCGCTGACTTTGTATGCCATTGAGCGCGGCTTTTTCGCCAAAGTGCCGGTTGAAAAGGCGCTGCAAACGGAGAGCGACATGCAGGCGATGATGGAAGCCAA
>JBPCWZ010000017.1:0-8143 GCA_051009015.1 Gammaproteobacteria bacterium
CGGGCGGCAACATCCGCCCGAAGCCGGAGTGGCTGGCATTTTTCGCCGCCCGCAAAATGGCATTGGAAACAATGCCCCTGAAAGCCGCCTGCCGCACCTACTCCGTCCTGACAACAGACGCCCGCCCATCCATCCTCGCATTAATCATTCCTTCATAACTTCCGGCGGCGGCAAAAGGCGGCATAAGGCAATTAGTCGCTATTAAAGCCCTGTAAGGGCGGCACACAAAAGTGACGGCGGGATTAATTTACGGGCGGCAATCTGCGGATACGCTGTTGGTGTCCCGGGTGCATACTTGCCCGCTTAAGTCCGTTTGACCGGTGCGGCAAAAGGCATTGCAGCGGGCGTCGGCGGGGAGCCAGTCAAATGCTTCGGTTCCCAATCCTCCGGCGATATTGGCGCTATCCACGGCGGTGCGCCCATTAAACGGATTACCATTGCGCGGGACATTAACATCCGCGCCACCGGCAACCAGAAACAAAACCGCCTGCCGCAACCTTGCGCGCCTTGACGGCGTTGCCAGATGCTGAAAGAGCAAGCCCGAAATAACGCCTTCTGTCGCAGTGCCGAGCGTCCCCCGGCTGATATCGGCACCGGCGGCAACCATCGCCTGCACGAGTGTCAAAGTCGGCATAATTCTTCTGTCCGTATAACCCAAAACCGCGCAGCCGTTAAGCATATCGCATTCCCCGGCAAAAGCCGATGCCGTAATAAACACCGACACCGGCGGCGTTGCCGCATCGGAATCGCTGACTTCTATCGTTGCCGTTTTGGCACCGGCGGCATTGACGCTAAACCGCAACTGCCGGCTGTTTGCGTCAAAAGTAAAATCATCGCCGCCGACGAATGCATAGGAATAATCGCCATTGCCGCCCGAAGCCGCAACCGTGCCAACCGTGCCGAAGAAACCGGTTAGGAATACGCTGCCATGAAAATCTGTCCTGCCGGCAAGCGGCAATGCTATCGCTGTAACGACTTCCAGTGTTATCGTTATCGGCACCGGCGGGCTTTGCGGGATGCTGTCGTCTGTTGTCAAAACCGCCGTTATCGTCTTACTCCGCTCCCGGTCAAACAACACCAAACCATCTTCGCCGATGACGATATCATCGCGCGAGGATTGATAGTTATACGGCGGTATTCCGCCGCTTGGTCTTATTGTGCCGACCGTGGCGGTAATGTTGGCGGTCACAAACATCAGAGTCGGCGTTTCGGCAAAAGCCGCCCCCAAGGGCGCAAAAGCCGTCAGCGCAAAAGATGCCGTGAAGGTTGAATCGCCCGCTGTTATTGTCAGGGTATGCGTTGTTCGCCCGGGCGCGGTAGCATTGAATAATATGATGGTGTTGTTTTGGACGGCAAAGCCCGAAGGCAAATTGCCCGCTACTCTTCCGCCCGGTAATATAATGTTTGCCACCGGAGTTTGCGTGCCGACGACAAAAGGCACCGAACGGGGGGAAATTGCGCCGGCTATCGCCGTCAATATCAATCTTCTAGTTGCCGGGGGGAAGTCGGCGGTGCCGTCTTCCGAAGTCAATGTTACCGTTATTGTCTTTTGGCGGTTTTCGGTATCAAACAATACCAGACAATCGCCGCCTTCTTCTCTGCTGTTGTCCCTGCGGACAATGCGGACATCCGCATGCGAAGAATAGCAAAAGAAAGGACCGATGCCGCCGCCGTCAAAGTTGGCGTACGGAGAGAATACGCCGACCGTGCTTTCCAATGTGGATGTAATGTGCGCCATTGCCGGATTGAAGTTGTAGAAACCCGCCGGAGAGGCGGTGCGATAGTTCCTGTGAAACGAAGTTGCCGTCACAACGCCCTTCACCATCCCCCGGACGAAGACCTCCACATCAGTATCAAAGGTTGTCGCCGTGGGTTCAAAAAACACCGTGGCATTCGGCAATGTGATATGCAGCGAGTTGTTGTATAAGCGGAAGTTCCTAACCTCAAACGATGGCGGACCGTCAAAATAATCCGGCGGAATATGCACCGCCATGACCGGGGTGTATCGCCCCCCCCGAATATGACGCTCCGCCAGCGCCTCAAAACGCAAAGGCGGCGGCAACGCCGAACGGATGGTCGCCAATGCTATCCGCTGGCTATGCTCGCGCAATACCGGCGCAAAAAGATCCGCAGAGAACAGTTTTGGAGTGTCGTAGCGCTGCGGATCTTCCTGCGCCTTGTTGTTGAAACGATGAAGCCATGACAACGCGCCGCCGAACTCCTCGCCGCCATCGTCATAGAAAACTTTCAGCACTATGCCATTGCCCGGCGATAATGCCGCGCCATAACGGAAACCTTCGTCCGCCTCTGTTTTATTCTCGCCGAAACTGCCGTCTTCCCTGCCGTCATAATGATAATAAGCCGCTTCCGCTTGCAGATATCTTGCCCCCGGTATTGCTATTCTCAAGTTTGCGTCATACCCTTTTTTGGAGAATGCGACTATGGTGCTGTTTATCGGTATGTCGTCGGTCAATGGCGCGTAATAGTTTGCGCCAAAGGCGATATGCTGGTTTTGGACTTCGCCGCCGATGCCGTAGCGGTAGAAATCGCCGTATTGGTGTCTTTCATAATCGGCGAAGGCATTGACGCCGTAGAGAATGTTGTTTTGGATGCGGCGGTAGAATATCCCCCCGCTCGCCCCTTTGTTTTCGCCTTCGGCGGCATAGATATGCGCCTGCCAGCCGATGGCGTATTTGTTTGCATTGTCGTCATAATGTTTTTCGTGTATTGCGCCGATGACATCTATGCCGAGTTGTGCTTTTCTGTTGCCGAGGGCGCTTTGGAATTCTATTTTCGCGCTTTTGACGGATTTGCTACTGCCGACAAGTGAATCGGTAGCATAAACGGCGAATGCGTTGTCTATTGCGGAAAACATTTGCATTTGCGCTTTTTCATAAAAGGCGTTGAAGTTGGCGCTTTTGTCGTTGCCATTGGCGATATCCACAACCGCGCCGCGCCAAATGTCGCCATCTGCGCGAAGTTGTGTGTTTGTCCATGTGCGGAGATTTATGAGTGCGCTTTGCGCACTCAGGGGTTTGCCAAATGCGGCGGCAAAGCCGCCGTTTGCGCTATCGCGCAAATTGCCATTTGGCAAAGATGTGAATTCCCGCTTTCGCGGGAATGACGACGATGATGGGAATGACGAAGATGAAATCCCTCCATTCCCGTCATTCCCGCGAAAGCGGGAATCTAACGCCGCCGCGTCAGTGGCGGCATCATTTCGGGCGATACTATCGCGCCAGCGGTGATAGTCGGTAATGGTGAAAGATGATGCCGAATGTCCGGCGGCGGCTTTTGTTGTTTGCGCCGCTTCAACGGCGCGGGGCGCGATGTTGTCAGCACCGCCCGCCGATAAGGCGGCAAGCGCCAAAATGGCAACGCCCAAAAAGGAAGGTAATAGCCGTTTGCCCAAAGGTCTCAGCCGTGCGCCGTGCGCCGTGCGCCGTGCGCCGTGCGCCGTGCGCCGGATGGTAAAAACTCGGCTTGTTTGTTGTGGTTCATGTCCATCTTTGTCATTGCCAAAACTCTTTGACTGCGGATATTATACACAAAAAATTACCCGTGTCAAGTGTTTTTGCACTTTTTTTTCATTTTTTTGTCTTTTTGGCATTTTCGCTTTTTTGCCGCTTACATCAGGTTTGCTTCCTGCAATATCTTGGATGCCAACTCTTCCACCGAGCGGCGGGTTACATCCAAACAGGTAATGTTGTTTTGGCGGAAGATGACTTCGGCGGCGCGCACTTCTTTTTCGCAGTTGGACAAATCGGCATAGCGGCTGTCCGGGCGGCGCTGCTGGCGCAGTTCCGAAAGGCGGCGCGGGCTTATCGTCAGCGCGTGCAGTTTTTTGGCAAAAGGGCGCAGCGGCAAAGGCAGTTGCGAAGAGCGCAAATCTTCATCAACCAGCGGATAGTTGGCGGTAAAAATGCCGTAGTTGAGCGCCAAATATAACGAAGTCGGCGTTTTGCCGCTGCGCGATACGCCGATGAGAATAATGTCGGCGCGCGCCAGATTCTTCACACTCGCGCCGTCATCGTGATTCATCGTAAAGTTGAGCGCGTCTATGCGCCGTTGATAATCGCGCCCGTGCGAAGAATGCAATCTGCCGGTGCGGTGCGCCGATTGTACTTTCAGTTCCGCTTCCAGACGCGGCGTGAAAGCATCCAGACAATCCAGCGTCAGCGCGCCGCTTTCGCGCACTATCGCCGCCAGCGAATCATCCACAAAAGTGCAAAACACTATCGCCCTTTCGCCGTTTTCTTCGGCGGCGGCGCGGATGTCGTTTGCCGCCGCCGTTGCTTTGGCGGCGTCATCCACAAAAGGCAAAGTCCGCTCGAAAAACTCAACTTCCTCAAACTGCACCAAAACGCCGCGCCCTATCGCCTCGGCGGTTATGCCGGTGCTGTCGGATACGAAAAAAACCGCCCGGCGCATTTTGTCAATCCCCGCCTGTCATTATCATCTCGGCGGCTTTTTCCGCTATCATCATTGTCGGGGCGTTTGTATTGCCCGATATGATGTCGGGCATTATTGATGCATCCGCTATGCGCAGCCCGCCGATGCCGCGCACGCGCAAACGCGAATCCACAACCGCCGCGGGGTCGTCATCGCCGCCCATTTTGCAAGTTCCCGACGGATGAAATATCGTCGTTGATATTTTGCCCGCCGCTTTGGCGAGGTCTTCGTCGCTTTGCACTTCCGCCCCCGGTGTTATCTCCGCCGGATTAAACTTGCCAAAAGCCGCATCGCCGCAAATGGCGCGGGCATGGCGAATCGCTAGCGCCGCTTTTTTGCGGTCTGCGGCATCGTGAAGATGACAGGCGTCTATGACCGGCGCGGCAAGCGGGTCGGCGGAAGCCAATCTTACAAAGCCGCGGCTGCGCGGGCGCAAATCGCAAACCGATGCCGTAAAGCCGGGGAAGGAATGCAGCGGCGAGCCAAATGAATCCAAACTCAGCGGCTGGACATGATATTGCAAATCCGCCGTCTCTTCGCTTTCGTTGCTTTTGGCAAAACACCCCAACTGACTCGGCGCGGACGACAAAGGACCGCGGCGCAAAAAAGCATACTGCACCGCCATCGCCGCTTTGTGAAAAACACTATGCGACATTTCGTTTAATGTGCGCGTGTTTTCCACCCGGCAGGCAATGCGAATCTGCAGATGATCCTGCAAGTTTTCGCCCACTCCCGCAAGCGGCGCAAGCACCTTTACGCCGAAAGATTCCAAAAGCACAGGGCAACCGACCCCCGAACACTGCAAAAGATGCGGCGAGCCGATGCTGCCGGCGGCAAGCACAACTTCGGCGGCATGCGCTTGTTTGATGCCGTTTGCCGTTTGATATTCCACGCCGCAAACGCGCAAACCGCCGCCGTTGTCAAACAAAAGTTTGCGCGCCCGCACTCTTGTCATAATGCGCAAGTTATTGCGCCGGACTGCGGACGGCAAAAAAGCCGCCGCCGAAGTTTGGCGCATTCCGCGGCTTTGGTTAACCTGAAAATAACCGACTCCCAAATTATCGCCGCCATTAAAATCTTCCACCCGCGGAATGCCGCAGTTTTGCGCCGCTTCAATAAACGCATCCAAAACCGGCCAGGCACTGCGCACCGGCTGCACCGCGACTTCGCCGCTTTGATTGTGAAGCGGCGCGCCAAACTCGGAGTTGTTTTCGTGACGCAAAAAAAACGGCAGCACCTCCCGCCACGACCATCCGCTGCAGCCGTTTTTTGCCCAGTTGTCATAATCCCGCGCCTGCCCGCGCATGTATATCATTCCATTAATGGCGGAGCAACCGCCCAGCACTTTGCCGCGCGGGTAGTTCAACCGCCGTCCGGCGAGATGCGGGTTTTGGCGCAATACATAGCACCAGTCGGTTTGCGGATTGCCCATTGTATACAGATAGCCGATGGGGATTTTTATCCGCCAGTTGCCGCGCCCGCTGCCGCCCGCTTCCAAAAGCAAAACCCGCCGCCCGCCCGCGCTAAGGCGGTTTGCCAGCAAACATCCGGCGCTGCCGCCGCCGACAATAATGCAGTCGTATTCCGCTTTCATTGTTCTTTTGCCGACGGGATTTTTTGTGCCGCAAGCGCGCCGGATGACAGCCGCTCGCGCAGGGCAAACTTTTGCACTTTGCCGGTGATGGTGCGCGGGATATCGGCAAATGCGACATAACGCGGGCATTTGTATGATGCCAGATTCGCGCGGCAGTGTGCGGCGACATCTTCCGCTTTCATTGACGCCCCGGCATGCAACTGCAATATCGCGCACGGTGTCTCGCCCCATTTGTCGTCCGCCATCGCCACAACCGCCGCGGCAAAAACAGCGGGATGACGGCACAGGGCATCTTCCACTTCTATGGAAGATATGTTTTCGCCGCCGGAGATAATAATATCCTTGGCTCGGTCGGTCAGGCGCAAATAGTTGTCGCTTTCCATCACGCCGACATCGCCGCTATGAAACCACCCGCCGCCAAAAGCCGCGCGAGTCGCCGCCGGATTTTTGAAATACCCGCGCATGACAATATTGCCGCGCATCATCACTTCGCCGCTTTTATCAAAGCGCAATGCTTCGCCATCGGCATCGGCGGTTTGCAAACCTTCCAGCGCATGATATGGCGCGCCCTGCCGCGCCCGCAAAATCGCGCGCTCATCGGCGGTTTTGTCATTCCACTCCGGCTGCCAGTCGCAAAACACGGCGGGACCATATACTTCCGTCAAGCCGTAAGCATGCGTTATATTCGCCCCCGCCGCTTCCGCCCGGGCGATGACGGCGGCGGAAGGCGGCGCGGCGGCAACCATAAAGTTCGCCCGCCGCCTCTTGTCCGGCGGCAGCGATTCCAATGCTTCGGTCAGCATCTGCAAAACCACCGGCGCGCCGCAAAGCCATTCCCCGCCCGCTTCCAGCGCATTGCCAATCGTCTCCGCCGATACCTTGCGCATGCACAAAGACGCCCCGGCAACCGCCGCCAAAGTCCAAGGAAAACACCAGCCGCAACAATGAAACATCGGCAAAGTCCAGACATACTTCGCCCGCGGCGGCATTTGCCATGTCAAAACATTACCGGTCGCCAAAAGCCACGCGCCGCGATGACTGTACACAACGCCCTTCGGCTCGCCCGTCGTGCCGGAAGTGTAGTTTAGCGAAAGCGCCTGCCATTCGTCCGCCGGAGGCCCGAAAGGCGCGGCATCAACACCGGCGATAAACGATTCATAATCGGCATCCAACCCCGCCGCCTTAATGCCGCTTGCCGGGTCGTTTATCTCCACCATCAACATATCGCCGCCCGCTTCGGCAACTGCGGCGCGGGCGGCGGGGGCAAATGCGCTATCGGTCAATAATGCCTTCGCGCCGCTGTGTTTGAGAATAAACGCCAGCGATGCGGCATCCAGCCGCGTATTAAGCGGGTTCAACACCGCGCCGCAAAACGGCACGCCAAACATCGCCTCCAAAAAAGGCGGAATATTCGGCAGCAGCACGGCGACAACATCGCCCGGGGCAATACCGGCTTTTTGCAAAGCGCGCCCCAGCCGGATGGCGCGTTCGTGCGTTTGCCGCCAGGTATAAACGACATCGCCATAAACCGCGGAAGGCGCATCGCCGTGTATCCGCGCCGCCCGATGGATAAGCGAAAGCGGCGAAAGCGCCTCAAAGTTCGCCCGGCATTGCGCCAGTTCGGGCGCATTAAAAGGACTGTCCGGCGGATGCGCAACGGGCGGCATATCGTCCGGCGTTTGCGGCGGAGAGTTGTGCGGCGGCGGATAATGCGGCGGCTTTGTGTTGTTTTGCGATGGCATTTGTTAAGATTATAAAACAAAAACCCGCCGACTAATGCCATCCCCGCCCCCGTCGTCATTCCCGCGAAAGCGGGAATCCAACACATTGGCGCAAAGCGTCAATGTCCCGCCCGCCCGGACAAGCACAAACAACCGCCAAAGACAACCGCGCAAAGTGCCGCCGCAATGGCGTTCCCGCTTTCGCGGGAATGACGGGCGTTGGATTCCCGCTTTCGCGGGAATGACGAAAGAATTGTCATCGCCGCCGCCCTTTTCGTCATTGCCGCCGCCGCCGCCGTCATTTCGGCAAAAGCGGGAATCTGTGGGCGGGGAGCGGATAAGCGGCGGGTTTTGCCGCCTTTGGTGTTTTGGGCGG
>JBPCWZ010000018.1:0-19748 GCA_051009015.1 Gammaproteobacteria bacterium
TTGTCGCGGCACTTGCCAAACCGCCGCAAAAAACCAAAACCATCGTTTTGACCGGGGCATTTTTACCGGCAAAGTTCAGGGACAGCGATGCCGATTTTAATATCGGCTTTGCCCTTGGCGCGGCGGGGGTTTTGCCGCCGGGGGTGTATGTGGCGATGAACGGCAAGATTATCGCCGCCGCCGATGCGCGCAAGAATGTTAACAAGGGTGTTTTTGAAGGGTGAATGATTTGCTTGTGATAGCCGCCGCGGTTGTTGCCGTTGTCGCTTTTGCCGCCGCGCTTTTTGCTTTTTTGGCTTGGCGGGCGGCAAAGGGCGGCGCGATGCCCGAAGAAGTCAAAGGCAGTTTGCAAGTTGCCGCCGATTCGTCCGCCGCGGCAAAAAGCGGATTGAGCGAATTGCAAGGCGCGCTTGCCGTCATGCAAAAAGCACTTGACACGATGAATAGCAGTTTGCGCACCGATATCAACAACCAACTTGACGCGATGAATAGCAGTTTGCGCGCCCAAATGGCGGATAACCGCGAAGAGATGGCAAAAGCGCATAATAAATTCCGCGACGAAATATCCAGCAGATTTGATACGCAGCAGCGTAACGCCGAAAACGCCCTAACACAGGCGGCGCAAAAAGCCGAAGAGTTGCGCGAGGCGGTCGGCAAACAAATGGACGGCATCCGCGAAAGCAACGAACAAAAACTGGAACAAATGCGCCGCACCGTTGACGAAAAACTGGAAAGCACCCTGCAGAAAGCCGAAAAGTTGCGCGAGGCGGTCGGCAAACAGATGGACGGCATCCGCGAAGGCAACGAACAAAAACTGGAACAAATGCGCCGCACCGTTGACGAAAAACTGGAAAGCACTTTGCAAAAGCGGCTGGGCGAATCGTTTGGCAAGGTGTCGGAGCGACTGACGGAAGTGCATCAGGGTTTGGGAAAGATGCAGGGGATGACCGACACGATGAAAGTGCTGAGCCGTGTTTTGACAAGCCCGGCGGCGCGCGGGAAAATGGGCGAGGAGATGCTGGAAGGCATCTTGCGCGACACTCTGTCGCCCGAGCAGTATGATAAAAACTGGCGCCCCGACCCGCAGTCACTTGACTGCGTGGAGTTTGCCATTAAGATTCCCAAGTCACAGGGCGAATATGCGCGGCTACCGGTGGATTCCAAATTCCCCCTTGCCGATTATGAGCAGTATGTGCAGGCGGCGGAAAGCGGCGATGATGACGGCGCGCAAAAAGCGCGCAAGCGGGTTGTCGCCAACTTTGAATCGTCGGCGAAGAAGATACAGAAATACACCGCATCGCCGGCAAGCACTGACTTTGCCGTGATGTTTGTGCCGACCGAGGGTTTGTATGCGGTTTTGGCAAACGAGCCGGGCTTTTTTGCAAGGTTGCGGCAAAACTACCGCATAGCAGTGGCGGGTCCGCACAACTTTTATCTTTTGTTAAGCACGATAAAAACCGGCTGGCAGTTGTTTGCCGTCGGCGAGCGCAGCAGCGAAGTGTGGCAGGTGCTGAGCGAAGTCAAAACCGAGTTCGGCAAGTTCGGCGAAGTGCTGCAAAAGGTCAAAACCCAACTGAAAAACGCCAGCCAAAACATTGACATTACCGAAAAGAGCAGCGAAAAAATGCGCGACAAGTTGCGCGACGTGGAACAAATCCCCGCAACCATCGCCCCTCGCTCCGCCGCCCTGACCGGCGACAAAGATTAATTCCGGCCATTCGTCATTGCCGCCAAAGCGGGAATCTACACCCCCCCGTTATTTTTTCGCATAGCGGCGGGATTTTTGACAAGGTATCACACAATCGGCGGTTTGTGGTTTATAATAATGGCAGTCACACCGACAACAAACAGGAGGAAATGATGACACACACGGAAATTCTTATAATGGCATTGCTCGTCGCTTGCGGCTTGCTTTTCATCTTGCCCGCTTTGGCGGCGCATAGCGGCGGCGGCAAATACTGCGTGAGGTTTTATTAATATGCTCCGCGCGATGATGAAAATCCTGTTTGTGCTGCTTTTTGGCTGCACCGCGCTTTGGTTTATCGGCGCATTTGTGGGGCTTGTGATTGGCATAATACTCGCCTATAACGGGCAGGAAGTAGAATGGGCGCAAGGGTTTGCCACGGGACTCGGCGTTCCCGCCGTCTTTTGGGCTTTTTATGGCTCAATGGCTTGGGCATGCCGCATTATTGACAAGCCGGGCAACAAGCAGGACTAATACGCTATACTACCGCCTTGCGAGGTATGCCGTAACACGCAACAACAAACGGAGGAAACCACCATGACCAAACTTTTGCGCACCTTTTGCGCCTTTTTTATCGCCGTCATCATCAGCGGCTCGGCTTTCGCCGATAGCCATTTACCGCCCTTGCATCAAGCGGCGGCGGACGGTAATATCGCCGAAGTTAAGCGCCTGATAGCCGGCGGCTCGGCTATTGACAAAAAAACAGACGATGGCTATACGCCTTTGCATGCTGCGGCAGTTAACGGTCAAACCAAAATCGTCCATGTCCTTATCAAAGCGGAGGCTGATATTGACGCAAAAGGTAACGATGGCGTAACTCCTTTACATTTTGCGGCATTGGATGGTTATACCGAAGTTGTGCGCGCCCTTATCAAAGCGGGGGCGGATATTGAGGCAAAAGATAACGATGGCACAACGACTTTGCATTTGGCGGCAAAGTTTGGTCACACCGAAATCGTGTTTGCCCTTATCAAAGCGGGGGCGGATATTGAGGCAAAATTTAACGATGGCGGAACGGCTTTGCATGGTGCGGCAAATGGAGGTCAAACCGAAACCGCCATTGCCCTTATTAAAGCGGGGGCGGATATTGAGGCAAAAGCAAACAATGGCTTAGCGCCTTTGCATACTGCGGCAGGAATAGGTCAAACCGAAACTATGCTTGCCCTTATCAAAGCAGGGGCAGATATTGAGGCAAAAGCAAAACATGGCGGAACGCCTTTGCATTTTGCGGTAGCGAAAGGTCAAACCGAAACTTCCGATGCCCTTATCAAAGCGGGGGCAGATGTGTTTGCACGCATGGATGCTGGAAGTACGCCGTTAGATGTTGCCATACAACTGCATGGCAAAGACAGCAGAATCGCGCGCATTTTGCGGGAAGCGATGGCAAAGCGCGGCGACAAATTGGAATAACGAGTTTTCACACACAAAGGAGAAACACCATGAAAAAACTGCTACGCGCCCTCGGCGTGTTTTTTACCACCGCCATCATCAGCACGGCGGCTTTCGCCGATGACGGCATTACGACTTTGCATTACTCGGCGGCGAATGGCGATATCGCCGAAGTTAATCGCCAGATAGCCGGCGGCGCGGATGTTAACCAAAAAGCGAGCGATGGCTGGACGCCTTTGCATTTTGCGGCAGGGTTTGGTCAAACCAAAACCGCACTTGCCCTTATCAAAGCGGGGGCGGATATTGAGGCAAAAGACAATGATGATTGGACCCCTCTGCATTATGCGGCAGTAAAAGGTCAAACCAAAACCGCACTTGCCCTTGTCAAAGCGGGGACGGATATTGATATAAAAGAAGTAAAGGGCTTAACGCCTTTGCATGTGGCAGTAGCAGGAGGTCAAACTGAAACTGCGATGGCTTTTATCAAAGCAGAGGCGGATATCGGAGCAAAAGATAACATGGGCGATACGCCTTTGCATGTTGCGGCAGAGGGTGGTGAAACCGAAACCGCGCTTGCCCTTGTCAAAGCAGGGGCGGATATCGGAGCAAAAGATAACGGTGGCTGGACGCCTTTGCATCGGGCGACAGAATCAGGTCATACTAAAACCGCACTTGCCCTTGTCAAAGCGGGGGCGGATATTGAGGCAAAACAAAAAGATGGCGCAACGCCTCTGCATATTGCGGCACAGTTAGATAAAACCAAAACCGCCCTTGCTCTTGTCAAAGCAGGAGCGGCTATTGATGCTAAATCTAACAAGGGCAGGACGCCTTTGCATTTGGCGGCAGAATTTGGTCATACCGAAACCGCACTTGCCCTTGTCAAAGCGAGGGCTGATATTAATGCAAAAGAAAACAAAGGCGGAACACCTTTGCATATTGCAGCAGAATTTGGTCATACCGAAACCGCCCTTGTCCTTATCAAAGCAGGGGCGGATGTCAATGCTAAAACTAACAAGGGCTTCACGCCTTTACATTTGGCGGCAGGATTAGGTAAAACCGAAATCGCGAGTGCCCTTATCAAAGCAGGGGCGGATATTGACGCGAAAACTAATGATGGCTTTACGCCGTTGAATTTTGCCATAGGATTGCGTGGCAAAGACAGCAGAATCGCGCGCATTTTTCGGGAAGCAATGGAAAAGCAGGGCGGCAAATAGTATCGGCGGCGGTGTGTAGATTCCCGTTTATTCGGGCAGTTCATTACAAAACCGCCGCTTGCCGTCCTTGTCGCAGGTAAGGCAATGGTTATCGCCGTCAATGGCGTTATGACAAATTGCCGCCCATCCGCCGCCTGTAATTTGTTATAGCCCTGAAAGGGCGTCCTGTTCATAGCACGGGGCAACGCCCCGTGACCGGCATTGTAATTAATCAAGCCCTGAAGGGGCGTCCCATTCTTTTGCAGGGCAAAGCCCGGCAAAAACCGTAAAGCCGAAAACCACCGCCCGTTTGACATTCGCCGCCGTTGTTTTCGGCCGCCCTTTCAGGGCTTGTTTGTTTAATACGCCGATTCACGGGGCGATGCCCCGTGCTGTGAACAGGTCGCCCTTACAGGGCTTTAATGTCGCGCCCTGTCGGGCGCGTTTGGATTCCCGCTTTTGCGGGAATGACGAGGGAAGCGGGAATGACGAGGGCGGCGGCGGAAAATGGAAAGCGTTAAAGTTTCGGCAACACGCGCAAAGGGTCAAAGGGTTTTCCGGCTTTGCGAATTTCAAAGTGCAGCATCGGCATCGGCGCGCCGCTGTCGCCCAGTGTTGCGATTTTTTGCCCGCGCTTTACTTTGTCGCCTTCGCCGACCAGAATGGTTTGATTATGCGCATACGCCGACAAATAATCGTTTGCGTGTTTGATAATCACCAATCGCCCGTAACTTTTGACGCCCGTCCCCACATAAACAACTTTGCCATCGGCACCGGCATAAACCGGCGCACCGGTCTTTCCGGCAATGTTAATCCCCTTGTTGCTTTCGGAAAACTTTTCTATCACCGCACCCGCCGAAGGCCACGACCAATCCACGCCAAAACGCCGACGCTGGGCGAGTAATACCGGCGGCTTTTTGCCCGAAGTTTCGGCGGAAGTGGATGGCGGCTTTGCGGCGGGAATCGCGGCGGTTGCCGGGGCGGCGGGAATGGGCTTTTCGCTCTTTTGTACTTTGGCAAGGGTTTCGGGCGTGTAGATATGCTTGACGGCAAGGGGTCCTTCCTTGACCGGCAAGTTTGCAATATCCTTCTTCGGCTTTGCGGCATTGGGGACAAAAGTCGGCGCGGCGGTGTTTCCCGGCGGGGCGGTGCTTGTCGGCGCGCTGCTGACGACAACCGGGGCTTTGTTTTTTATCACCGGAGTAGCGGCGGGGGCGGCGGGCAAAGGCGACAGCCGAAGCGAATCGCCGATATAAATGGAATCAATGTCGGCGATGCCGTTCCACAATGCCAACTCGCGATAATCCAAACCATAGTTGGTCGCTATCTCTATCAGGGTTTCGCCGGATTTGATGCGGTGCGCCCGCGGGCGGACGACTTCCGGCTCGGGCAGGTTTTGCACAACCTCAGATTCAATCTCAACCGTCTCAACCGGCGCCGGCACGGCGGCGGAGCCGCAAGCGCCAAGTATCGCCGCCGCCAAAACAACCGGCAGCGCGCCCGCCAATATTCTTCGTTTCATCATGCCAGATTTTTCAGCATAGGAACGAATTGTACCTGTTCGCGGCGTTTTATAACCTCCCCCCTGTTATTAACGGCGACAAGTTCCACGCCCTTATGCCCGGCAAGCGGCATGATTAATCTCGCCTTTTCGGCAAGTTGCGCGACCAATTGCTGCGGGATGACATCGGCTTCGGCGCAAACAACAATGCCGTCAAACGGCGCAAGATCGGGGCAGCCGCCAAAGCCGTCGCCATGCATAATGCGGACATTGTCGCAGTTTCGCAAGTTTGCTTTTGCCACTGCAACAAGCGCTTTTACGCGCTCCATGCACACAACGCTATCGCACAACTCGCCGAGTATCGCGCTTTGATAGCCGCAACCGGCGCCGATTTCCAGCACTTTCGCCAAACGCCCGCCGCCGCTGCCCGTCAGCATTTCCAGCATGCGGGCGATGACAAAAGGCTGCGAAGTTGTCTGCGAAAACCCTATCGGCAAAGGGCAATCTTCGGCGGCGCGCGAGCGCAGGGAAGGATCCAAAAACCGCGCCCGGTTGACTTTGTTTATCGCCGCCAAAACATCCTTGTCGCGAATGCGCCCGCGCAAACTTTCCGCCAATGTTTCGCCGTTCATTCCAGCCACCCGCGCACATCTTCCATCGTGCAACTCTCCAAACCCGCGACAACAAGCGGCGTTATGGCGACATAGTTGTTTGCAACGGCAAAAAAATCCGTCCCTTCGCCGCCGTCTTTGACCGGACCCGAAGGACCGATGGCAAAATGCATCACGCCGTTTTTATCATTATCACAGCGCATTGCCGCCGATGATGCCGCCCGCCGCCCGAGCCGGGTGATGCGGTTTCCTTTGATATCCGCCGCCGGAATGTTTGGCGCATTGATATTAACAACCGCCGATTTGCCGCTTTTTATCATGCCGCTTTGTACAAGTTGTTTTGCCGCCCGGCATGCGCCGTCAAAATCCCGCGTTAAATCCGCATCCGAAGGCGCATTCCGCCCGGCGACAAGCGATATCGCCAGCGCCGGAATATCGTGCAAATGCGCGCAAACCGCCGCGGCAACCGTGCCGGAATAAACCGTATCCTCGCCCAGATTAGGACCGTCATTAATGCCGGAAACGATAATATCGGGGCGCGGCACAAAATCACTTGAAAGCGCCAGATGCACACAATCCGCCGGAGTGCCATCAACAACAAAACGCCCGCCGCCAAGCGGCGATACCGCAACATTCCGCCGCAAAGTCAAAGCGGCAGAAACGCCGCTTTGGTTTGCCGCCGGCGCGACAACAAAGATATCGCCGCAACCGCCGAGCGCGCCGGCAAGGGCATTAATGCCCGCCGCTTCAATGCCGTCGTCGTTGGTTATCAAAATGCGCATGGCAACACAACCGTCAAAATAGCGCGAAAAACAAACGCCCGCAAACCGGCGACAAGCCGGTCGGGGCGAGAGGATTTGAACCTCCGACCCCTTGCACCCCATGCAAGTGCGCTACCAAACTGCGCCACGCCCCGGACTTTTTCACAGCAACTTAATAATCTTTTCTATTTCGCGGCATGCCGATTCTATCGCATCGCCGCTTTTTTTTGCCGCCAGCCGCCGCCGCGCGCCGGCGACGGTGCAAGAATCCTCAACAATGAGTTTTGCAATGCGCCGCAACATCAAAACCGCCTCGCGGTTGTAATAACGCCTGCCGCCGCGCCGGACAATGCGCGCGCGCAACTGCGGAATGTGCTTTTCCCAATAACGCACGGTGTGCGTCTTGCTGTTTGCCAGCGCGGCGGCTTCGCCGATGGCAAACAACTCGCGCTCGGGCAGCGGCGGAAAATCGTCATTCATCCTTGTCGCGCACGGCATCGCGCAGTTTGCCGCCGGCGGTAAAAGTCGCCACGCGCCGCGCCGATACTTCCGCCGCCGCGCCGGTCTTCGGGTTGCGCGCCGGTCGGGGGTTTTTGACGCGGCAGCGAAAAACGCCAAAACCGCGCACGCGCACTTCGCCATCCTCGGCAATGCGCCGCGACAACTCGCCAAAAAAATCGCCGACAAACCGCCGGGCATCGGCAAAAGATCCCGTCTCCGCTTTCAATATCTCGGCAATGTCGCGGCGGGTCATTGTTTTTTTCATTGTTCTTCGCCCCGGTCTTTTGCTTCGCCCGCTTGCTCCCGCACTTGCGCGCCGAAAGCCGCCAGCACCGCGCACACTTGCGCCTCCGCTTTGTTAATGTCTTTGTCGGTCAGGTTTTTTTCCTTTCCCTGCATTGTAATACGCAAAGCAAAACTTTTTTTGCCGGACGGAAGATTATCCCCGGCATAACAATCAAATAATTCCACGCCGATAACCGGCGCTTTTGCCGCCGCCCGCGCCTTTGCCAGCAAACCGCCAACTGCGCCATCGGACGGGGCGAGCATTGCAACATCGCGCCAAACCAGCGGAAAACGCGAAACTTCCCGCACTTTCGCCGGCGGCGAACGGCGCAACTTGTCAAGCGACAACTCAAACATCAGCGGCGGCGAACGAAACCCCCAATCATCGGCAAGGCGCGGATGACACTCGCCAATCATGCCAACCATCTCGCCGCCGACAACCAGCGCGGCGGCGCGGCGCGGATGAAAAACCGGCGGGGTTTTATCTTCCGCCAGAGAATCGGCAATGACATCCGGCAGCATATCTTCCACAACGCCCTTAAGGTCGTAAAGATCGGCGGCGCGGTTGCCGTGCCACTGCAAAGGTTTTGCCGCCCCCCAAACAAGGGCGCCAAGTTGTTGCGGTTGTTGCGGCAAGTTATCGCTTTCGCTTTCGTCATTATGATAAAAGCACTTGCCTATTTCAAACAACGCCCCGCGCTCCTGACGATGACCGGCATTAAAACGCGCCGCCGCCATCAGCCCGGCAAACAACTGCGTGCGCATAACCGCCATCTCTTCGCTTATCGGGTTTTGCAGTGCGACCGCCTTTTTGTCGCCAAAACGCCGCTCCCATTCGCGCGGCACAAAAGCATAAGACACTATCTCAAAAAACCCGCGCGCGGCAAAAAACCGCCGCAATCGCGATTCGGCAAAATCCGCAGGCGGCATCAAAGGCGCATTTGCTTTCGGCACCGTCGCCTTGATGCGATGATAACCCCAGGCGCGGGCGACTTCCTCGGCGATATCGGCGGCAATGTGCAAATCAAAACGCCACAAAGGAGGAACTGCCACAAGCATTCCGTCTTCGCGGGTTTCGGTTTCAATGCCCGATGCGCGCAACATTTTGGCGGCGGCGGCGTTGGTAATATCGGGCATTCCCAGCAAACCGCGCATGCCGTTGCCATCCGCGCATATCGGCGCGCGGCTTTGGCTTTGGCTTCCGGCGGAATGGATATTGCCCGCTTTTCCGCCGCACAGGGTTTTTATCAATCGCGCAGCAATGGCAAGGGCATTTGGCGGCAGCGAAGAATCCACCCCGCGCTCAAAACGAAAGGCGGCTTCGGATGTCAGTTGATGGCGGCGGGTTTTGCCGCGCACCGCTTCGGGGGCGAAAGACGCCGCTTCTATCAAAATGTTTTTTGTATCCGCGCCGACTGCGCTTGTCAAACCGCCCATAACGCCGCCGAGCGCCGCCGGTTGATGATGGTCGGCTATCAGCAAATCATCCGCCGCAAGTTGCTTTTTTGTGCCGTCAAGGAGTGTTATGTTTTCGCCCGCGGCGGCGTATCGGACGACAATGCCGCCGTTAAGTTTGTCCAAATCAAAAGCATGCGCCGGCTGCCCCCACACTATCGCCAGATAGTTGGTAATATCCACAACGGCATTAATGGCGCGCATTCCGCACCGCTCCAAAAGCGTCCGCAGCCACACCGGAGATGGCAGGGCGCAATTAACATCGCGAATAATCACGCAGCCATAAAACGGGCATGCTTCCGCCGCGTCAATACGCACCGGAAAAACTTCGTCAATGTCGGCTTTGTGCTGCGGCGGCGGCGGCGATGGCAAAGGAATATTAAGATGCGCGCAAACTTCGCGGGCAATGCCCAGATGACTCAGACAATCGCCGCGGTTTGGCGTTATCGCCACATCCAAAATGTCATCGTCAAGCGCAAGTGTTTCGGCGGCATCCGCTCCCGCGACAAGTTCGTCTTCCAACTGCAAAATACCGGCGGCATCTTCGCCAATGCCGAGTTCCAATGCCGAGCAAATCATTCCCGCCGATTCCACCCCGCGTATGCTGCGGGCGGTTATCCTGGTTTTGCCGATGCGCGCGCCCGGGGCGGCAACGGCAACGGTCATCCCCGCGGCGACATTCGGCGCGCCGCAAACAATGCTTTGGGCTTCGCCGCCGGTATTCACCGTGCATAGTTTCAGTTTGTCGGCATCCGGATGCGCCGCCGCCGTCAGCACTTTGCCGATGACAATGCCTTCGGCATCGGCAAACTTATCGGCGGATTCCACTTCCAACCCCCGCCCGGTCAAAATAGCGGCAAGTTCGGAAGCGGGCGGCATATCCGCCACACCGCTTATTCGCCTAAGCCATCTGCGCGATATTTTCATTGTCCGGCAAACTGGCGCAAAAAGCGCAAATCATTGTCAAAAAACTGGCGGATATCGCGTATGCCCCAGCGCAACATTGCCAAACGCTCCACGCCCATGCCAAAGGCAAAAGCGCGGTAAGTTTGCGCGCAAACGCCGCCGGCGGAAAGGACATTGGGATGCACCATCCCGCAACCGGCGACTTCCAGCCACTCGCCGCCGCGCCGAATATCGCACTCGGCGGAAGGTTCGGTAAAGGGAAAATAAGACGGGCGAAAGCGCACATCAATGGTATCATCGCCG
Source organism: Gammaproteobacteria bacterium (assembly GCA_051009015.1). Taxonomy (GTDB): domain Bacteria; phylum Pseudomonadota; class Gammaproteobacteria; order Tethybacterales; family Persebacteraceae; genus JAHRAH01. The sequence goes on from JBPCWZ010000018.1 coordinate 10,650, forward strand.
AAAAAGGCGCGAAAAAACATCGCCAAAACGCCTTTCAAATCGGTAAAGGCGATGGTTTCATCAACCCAAAGCCCTTCTATCTGATGAAACATAGGAGAATGCGTAGCATCGTGGTCGCACCGGTATACCCGCCCCGGCGCGATAATCCGCAGCGGCGGCTTGTTGTTGAGCAGATGGCGAATCTGCACCGGCGAAGTGTGCGTGCGCAAAAGATGCGCGCCGCCTTCGGTATAAAAAGTATCATGCATGGAGCGCGCCGGATGGTCGGGCGGATGGTTGAGCGCGGTAAAGTTGTAATAATCACTCTCAATCTCGGGACCATCGGCAACGGCAAAACCGGCGGCGGCAAAGATGGCGGACGCCCGCTCGGTCGCCAAAGTCAGCGGATGCAACGCGCCCGCGCCACAAGCACGGCCGGGCAAACTAACATCCGGCGAAGATTCTTGCAGCACTTTGGCGATATTGTCATCGCGCAAAGTTTTGTGCCGTTCGGCAAGCATCGCCTCAAACCCGGCGCGCAAGACATTGACGCGCGCGCCCGCCGCCGGTCTTTGTTCTTTCGGCAGTGCGCCGAGTTGTTTAAGTTGCCGTTGGATTTCGCCGTTGCGCCCCAAAAACGCCGCCTTGACGGCATCCAGTTGCGCTTCGGTGTTCGCGGCGTTCAGGCGGCTTTGCGCCGCTTTCAATAGCCGCCCGCCGTCATCTTCAGGCATGGCGGCGCGCGACAGCCGCCAATTCGCCAAAGGCGGGGTCGCCCGTCATCGCCATTTCGGCGAGGATTTTGCGGTTGAGCAACACTCCGGCGCGTTTCAGCCCGTTCATAAAAGCGCCATAAGTAAGCCCTTGTTCGCGGGCGGCGGCATTGATGCGGACTATCCACAACCTGCGAAAGTCGCGTTTTTTGCGGCGGCGGTCGCGATAGGCGAATTGTCCGGCGCGCAGGACGGCTTGTTTGGCGACGCGATAGACATTCTTGCGCCGCCCGCGAAAACCGGCGGCGCGCGCCAAAACGCGCTTATGACGGCGATGGGCGGTAACGCCGCGTTTGACTCTGGGCATTGTTTATATTCTCCGTGCGGATATCCGCACAGCCGTCTGCCGTGCGGTTGTGATGTTTTGCGCGCTTGCGATGCGCCAAATGCTTGACGCTTGCGCGTTTGTTTCGCGCCGCGTGTTTGTATTAGTTCGGGACATTGCCGATTCTCCGGGCGGCGCGATTAACTATACGGCATCAGCCGGGCAATGCGCCGGGCATCTTTGCCTTGCACATGCGCGCTATCGCGGCGCAACCTGCGCTTTTGGTCGGGCGATTTGTGCGAGAGGCAATGACGGCAATAGGCGCGCGCCCGCTTGATCTTGCCGGTCCCCGTGCGCCGAAACCGCTTCGCCGCCGCTTTGTTAGTTTTCATCTTTGGCATCTGTCCGTCCTGTATTGTGTCGCCGCATCAAAAAGATTCGCCAATTATACCCGCAAACCGCCGCAAATTTGCACTTTTTCGCATTTGCCGATAATATTTTCCCCGTCAAGCGCGGCGGGCGTCTGTCACGCCGCGCCGCTATTCGCCCTCGTATTTCCCGGTGTCAAGGTTAAAGTTTTGCCATTCCGTCCCCTCGCACCTGCTTACTTTGTCAGTGGGAACCAGCACTCTGACATCGGCATCTTGCGCCATGTGCGCCCGATAAAACGGCTTTTTCCCGTCAATAATAACACCGCCCACAACAATCGTTTCGCCGTTATCCATACAACAAGGCGAGCCGGGCTTGACAAGGGGAATTATGCCGTCGCCGGATTTTTCACCGCCCAATTCCGGGGCGTTGCTTCGGTGTTTTGCCGAAAGGGTTGCCTCAAAAAACTGCCGCATGACATCGTCAGCGGCGGCTTCGTCCCCTTGCTCTGCTTGACCGCAATCTGCAACCGTCGCCAAAATATAATCCGCCAAGCGGATGCCGGTGTTTTTGTCCATTTCCTCGCTTTTGCCCGGAGGAACAATACAATTCGGGCAACCGGTGGCACACGAACAATTCCGCGCTATATCCGCGCCCTTTTTTATAACTTCCTGCCAACTCTCAAAAATCTGGCGCGCAACGCCAATGCCGCCGGGGTAATTTTCATACACATATAGCATGCCCTTTTCCGAATGCGTGCTTGTGTCGTGCCTGTCGGCGGGAACAACAAACATCGCCCCGATGCGGAACAAGTGTTTCAATGTCCGCACGCCAATTTCACTCGAATGCCGCACTCCGTGCAAATGAGCCGCGAATGCGTATCTGTTGTTGTGCCACATCGTCTCGGGAGCATTAACATTCTCCAGTACTTTTCCGCTTTTTTCATGCACTGCCTTATAACCCCTGAACTCTTCAACTATGTCCAATTTGCAAAAATGCAAATCAAATTGGAATTCTTCGTCGTCGTTGCGGTAGGAGTTGGACTTAAGCGAGACGGGCTTGACAATTTTGGGAAAATTAAATGACGGCTCGGTCCGAATGTCATCCGCCCCGCTTTGCAAAATAATGCGTTGGTTGCCTTTGCCTTTTATGTGCTCCCGCACGCGGTATTTTTGCCCGTCGTGGACAATAACGGCGCCGATATATCCCTCGCGAAACGCCCGCGCCTCCGAAATATTTCCGATGGTTTTTTCATCGGCGACAAGTTCGGCGCTGCCCTTGCTTCCGCGTATGTTGATAAGGTATTTCGGGCGAAAATAGCCGCCCTCTTTCTCGTACCCCCAAAACGGGGAGTGTTGCTCGGATATTTCTTCGTTATCGGGGTCAATCACAATATCGCTCAGCGGCATTCCCAGAAAGGTCCGGAAGTTTGCCGCAAAAAACCGGTCCAGGGGATTATTCATCGGGTAATACACAACAAAAGCATCCTTTTTCCAGTCGCGCCCCGCCCTGCCAATTCTTTGCCGCGCGGCGGCAATATTGTCGGGAAACCCCGCCAAAATAACGCCGTCCAGCCGACCCACATCTATTCCCAATTCCAGGGCATTAGTGCAAAAAACCACTGATATGTCGCCATTTTGCATATCTTCTTGCAGGGCGCGTTTTTTGCCCGCTTTTATTCCGGCGTGAAAAACCGCGATTTTGCCGAAATCCAGCCCCGCTTTTTTTGCCTCCTTTTTGGCTTGTTCAAACGCTTTTTCGGCGAAAAACACATAAGGGCAATAGACCAACACCGAATGCCCCAAAGACAGGCAGGCAACCGCCGCATTAACGATGCGCGAGCAAAAAGCGCCCAGAAATTCTTTCCCGTCCGGGATTGTATGCCTTACGGTTATGTAAGAGCGCGGCGAGCATCCGGCGGTTTTCGCGGATATCACCTTAAAATTTTTCCGCCCGGTAAGAGCATAAGCATGCTCTCCCGGATTTTGGCAGGTTGCCGTTGACATAAATATGTTGGGATTTGCCCCCATTCTCTCCAAAACAGCCAAAAGGCGCCGGACAATTTGGGACATGTGCCCGCCAAAATAACCGCGATATTCGTGCGACTCATCAAAAACAATAAACCTCAATTTTTCCAAAAAAGGGTGCCATGTTTTGTGCGCCTGAAGAAAAGACAAATGCAGATACTCCGGATTCGTCAGCAGGATATCCCGGGGGCTTATCTTTATTGATTTTTTAATCTCATTCGGCGTATCCCCGTCAAAAGGCGAGTATGTTATTCCCAACTCTTCGGCCATGGTTTTGATTTGCCGTGTTTGGTCAAAAGCAAGTGCTTTCATCGGATACACCATCAAAGCAGTGCCGCCGGACATAACCGCCTCCATCATCGGCGCGGTAAACGCCAAAGTTTTGCCGCTCGCCGTCGGCGAATCCAAAACAACATCGTTATCCAAGGAAGCCGCGATGGCATCAACCTGATGCTGATACAAATTGTTAATGCCTGTTGCCGCGAGCGCGCCGCACATCTTCGGCGACAAAAAAGAATCAACGCCGCCGCCATAATGTACGGGCTTTGCCCCTTCCAATTTGTCGCAACTCACGACATCATCGCTATGCAGAGCGCCCTGCGATTCCAACTCTGCCAGCAGTTTTTTGATATCCATAGCGGTTTACCCCTGTGCGCTCGTTTCTGCCGCCGCTAAACAAAAAGCGGCAAGTTGCGAGCCGCCGTTGCTTCGCCGGTTTATTTCGCGTCCGCGCGGGCTATGCCGCAGGCGCCGGTTCGGGCGGTTTCTATTATGTTGTTTGCGCCTACTGCGCGCAGGTAGGCGTCCAGTTTTTTGCGGTCGCCGGTTATTTGTACGATATACGCTTGCGGCGTCACATTGACTATCGCGCCGCGGAAGATGCGCGCCAGACGCTCCATCTCGGCCCGCTCCGCGCCCGCCGCGCGGACTTTGACAAGCATCAACTCGCGCTCCAGGTGCTTTTCGTCGGTAATGTCCGACACCTTGAAAACTTCTATCAGTTTGTTGACTTGTTTGGTGATTTGTTCCACCACCGCATCATCGCCCGCCGTGATGACCGTCATCCGCGATAATGTCGCATCTTCGGTCGGCGCGACGGTCAGCGATTCTATGTTGTACCCCCGCGCCGAAAACAAGTTCGCCACGCGCGAAAGCGCGCCCGGCTCGTTTTCCACCAGCATTGACAATATCCGCCGCATTACCAAAAACCCCCCGCCCCTTTACAAATCTTCCGCCAGCACCATCTCGGACAACCCCTTGCCCGCCGCCACCATCGGATACACATTTTCGCTCTGGTCGGTAACGAAATCCATAAACACCAACTCTTTCTTGTCGGCAAACGCCTCGCCCAGCGCGCCTTCAACATCCGCCGGGTCGGTAATGCGCATTCCCCGATGCCCGTAACTCTCGGCGAGTTTGACAAAATCCGGCAGGGCGTCCATATAGGATTCGGAATGGCGGTTGCCATGAAAAAACTGCTGCCACTGCCGCACCATTCCCATATAGCGGTTGTTCAGGTTGATAATCTTCACCGGCAGGCGGTATTGCTTGCAAGTGGACAACTCCTGCAGGCACATCAAAATGCTCGCCTCGCCGGTAATGCAAGCGACCTGCGCCGAAGGATGCGCCAACTGCGCCCCGACCGCCGCCGGCAAGCCAAAGCCCATCGTCCCCAAACCTCCGGAGTTTATCCACCGGCGCGGTTTGCCGAAGGCATAATATTGCGCCGCCCACATCTGATGCTGCCCGACATCGGAAGTAATGATGGCATCGCCGCCGGTTATTTTGTGCAGTGCTTCAACAACCTGCTGCGGTTTGATAACTCCGGCGCGGGTTTTGTAGCGCAGGCATTTTTTGTTTTGCCATTCGCCGATTTGCCGCCACCACGCTTTCATCGCTTTGGCATCCGGTTTGTATTGCCCCAGCGTTTGGTTCATCTTGCGCAAAACCGCCCGCACATCGCCGACAATCGGCACATCAACGCGCACGCGCTTGGAAATGGACGAAGGGTCAATATCCAGATGAATTATCCGCCGCTCTTCCCGTGCGAAGTGCGCCGGATTGCCGATAACCCGGTCGTCAAAGCGCGCGCCGATGGCGACAAGCACATCGCAATGCTGCATCGCCATATTCGTCTCATAAGTCCCATGCATGCCGGGCATTCCGGTAAAAAGCGCATCATCGCCGGGAAAAGCCCCCAGCCCCATCAAAGTATTGGTAACCGGCGCGCCAAGCGTGCGGGCGAACTTGCCAAACTCCGCCGATGCCTCACCGGAGATAACACCGCCGCCGGAATACACCATCAACCGCCGCGCTTTCTTCATCATCGTCAGGGCTTTGCTGATTTGCCCGCCATGCCCTTCGGCACTCGGGTTATAAGAGCGCATTTTCGGCGGCTGCTTCGGATAGGCAAAGACGCAACTTTCCGCCGTAATATCCTTGGGAATATCCACAAGCACAGGCCCCGGCCGCCCGCTGCGGGCGATATGAAAAGCCCGGTGAATCATCGGCGCGATATCTTCCACCCGCTTGACTAGCACATTGTATTTTGTGCAAGAGCGGGTAACGCCGACGGCATCAACTTCCTGAAAAGCATCTTCGCCGATGGCATGGCGCGGCACTTGTCCGGAAATAACGACCATCGGCACAGAATCCAGATGGGCGGTCGCGATACCGGTAATGGCATTGGTAACGCCGGGACCGGAAGTAACCAGACAAACGCCGACTTTGCCGCTCGCCCGGGCATAGCCATCCGCCGCATGCGCCGCGCCTTGTTCGTGGCGCACAAGTATATGGCGGACTTTCTTTTGCTTGAAGAGTTCGTCATAGATATGCAGCACCGCCCCGCCCGGATAGCCGAACAGATGCGTCACCCCCTCCTCCCGCAGGGAGTTGATGACAATTTCCGCGCCGGTGATTGTTTTCATTGTCGTATTTGTTTGTGCGATGGCAAATTATATCCCCATTGGCGGCGATTGTGTTAACATTGGCGGTTTTTTGCCGGAGGAAAAACGGATGAACGACACAAACCCGCAAGTTGCCATTTTGATGGGCAGCAAGAACGATTGGCCCGTAATGCGCCGCAGCGCCGAAGTATTGCGCGATTTTGGCGTGCCGTGGCAGGCGCGGGCATTGTCGGCGCATCGCGCCCCGGAGTTGCTCGGCGAATACATCAAAGGTTTCGGCGGGCGGCTTATCATTGCCGGCGCGGGCGGCGCGGCGCATTTGCCGGGCGTTATCGCATCGCAGACGACGCTGCCCGTTTTGGGCGTGCCGATAGCGGCGACACCGCTAAACGGCGCGGATGCTTTGCATGCGATAGTGCAAATGCCGCGCGGCATTCCGGTCGCCACTTTTGCCATCGGCGAGGCGGGGGCGGCGAATGCGGCTTTGTTTGCCGTTGCCATCTGGGCGATGGGCTACAAAGACATCAACCAAAAACTCAGCGACTACCGCAAGAAGATGGCGGATGACATCAAACAAATGCCGCCTTTGGAGTTGGATTGATGGCGATGCTGCAAAGCGACATATCTTCGCTGCCGCTCATCGGGCGCGGCAAAGTGCGCGATTTGTATGCAATAGGCGAAGACCGCCTGCTGATGGTGCAAACCGACCGCCTGTCGGCTTTTGACATAGTGCTGGACGATGCCATCCCCGGCAAAGGCGAAGTGCTGACGCAGATGACGCGTTTTTGGCTGAATACCCTGCCGATGAAAAACCACCTGTGCGAAGACGACCCGCAAAGCGTCGTCGCCGAAACCGAAAAGCAACAAGTCGCGGGAAGGGCTGTCATCGCGCAAAAACTGAACCCTTTGCCGGTAGAAGCGGTATGCCGCGGTTATCTGGTCGGCAGCGGCTGGAAGGATTACCAAAAAAGCGGCGCGGTTTGCGGCTTGCAACTGCCATCCGGCTTGCGCCTTGCCGACAAGTTGCCGCAAACGATATTCACCCCGGCGACCAAAGCAGAGCAGGGCGAGCATGACGAAAACATATCTTTCGGGCAAATGGCAAACATCATCGGCGACCAACTTGCCGCCAAAGTCCGCGATGCCGCGCTGATGTTGTATGAAACGGCGGCGAAGAAAGCATTGGAATGCGGGGTGATAATCGCCGATACCAAGTTTGAGTTTGCCGCCGATGACGATGGCGAACTGATATTGATAGACGAAGCCCTGACGCCGGATTCTTCGCGCTTTTGGCAAGCGGCAAAATGGCAGCCGGGGCAAAACCCCGAAAGTTACGACAAACAATTCGCCCGCGACTGGCTGGAAGAACAAGAATGGGACAAAACCCATCCCGCCCCCCGCCTGCCGCCGGAGATAATAAAAGCAACCGCCGCCAGATACCGCGAAATCCAAAAAAGATTAACCGGACAATAAACAACACCCGTCATTCGCAAAAAAAGGGCGACATTTCTGCCGCCCCCTTTCTTTGCCCGTTTTTGCCGTCAGCCGTTGATGGTGTTTTTGACCGAATGCGAAAAAGGACCGCGCCCTGCGGTATTTTCGTAGGCGATACGAATATACGCTTGGCTGTTGATTTCCGCCGTGGTGAATGTGAGCGTGAATCGCGCCGAGCCGACGGTATCAATGGAATGATAATCGCCTTCGGCGGGCGGCTCTGCCCCCATCGGCACAATGGCGAGCATTCTTGCAACCCGATATCCCTCCGGCAATGCTCTCCGATTAACGCCTTCGGCAGTTTGCAGTGTCGCCTCAAAGGTCAAGTTCAGCGGCGCGGCGGCTATAAAAACCGGCACCGGCTCTTCTCTCGGCACTTGTGATGGAGTCCGTGTCGTTTTGTCTTTGTGGATGGTCAATTGGGCGTAATCCTCGGCGCTCAATTCCGCCGCGCCGTTTTTGACGCGCTGGCGCAGGGGCAACACAACCGTGAACATGTTGTTGTCGGCGATTTTCATCGCTTCCACGGTGATGGCGTTGTGGGTATCGGGGGCGCGATATGCGGCATAAGCGGCATTCCATTGCGTCTGCAAAGTCAAAAGCCCGGTGACATCATCGGGCGTAATGCCGAGGCGGGAAGCGGCGGGTGTGGGCGCGCCGTCTTGTTCAATGTAGGTCATCATTGCGCTGATTTCCGCGTCGTGGTCAGCATAGCGTTGGGACAATCTCATGGTTTTTTCTCCTTTTGGTGTTTGGTTTTTTGTTTTGCGCGGGTTGTTTCGGCTTTTATTTGTCTTTGCAAAACTTCCCGCCGCCTTAGTTTAACATTAATTAAGGCGCAGAAATGTCGTGCAAAGGCAAATTTTTCATTTGCAAAGGCGCAAAAATCAAAAATTAGTGCTTGCAAAACCTTTGCAAAGGCAAAAAAATCAAAAATTAGTGTTTGCAAGACCTTTGCAAAGGCGTGAAAATGAAAAATTAGTGCTTGCAAAAGAAAAAACAACCTTATCAAAAGCCCGCCGCGCCCTCGCAAAACCGCGCTGATGCCGTGTTTTCGGGTGATTCGGGCGGATTCGGGCATTTTGGCGGCGGATAGTGATACAATATCGCCGTGCCGGAATGGCAAAAGACGACAACCGGAGAAACAGCGATGAAAAAGACGATATTGATAGTGCTTGCTTTGGCGGGCTTTGCGGTGCAAAACGGCGCGGCGGACGGCGGCGGCTTTGCCGACTTCCGCAAACAACAACAGGCGCGGCTTTTGGCGGCGATTGACAACTCGCTGG
>JBPCWZ010000019.1:0-3893 GCA_051009015.1 Gammaproteobacteria bacterium
GGTTGTTCCGGTTCAGGTTCGGTAGTCGGCGGCTGTTCCGGCTGTTGCGGTTGTTCCGGTTCGGGTTCGGTAGTCGGCGGTTGTTCCGGCTGTTGCGGTTGTTCCGGTTCGGGTTCGGTAGTCGGCGGCTGTTCCGGTTGTTGTGGTTGCTCCGGTTCGGGTTCGGTAGTCGGCGGCTGTTCCGGCTGTTGCGGTTGCTCCGGTTCGGGTTCGGTAGTCGGCGGCTGTTCCGGTTGTTGTGGTTGCTCCGGTTCAGGTTCGGTAGTTGGCGGCTGTTCCGGCTGTTGCGGTTGCTCCGGTTCGGGTTCGGTAGTCGGCGGTTGTTCCGGCTGTTGCGGCTGAGACGGAGTGTTGGGCGTTGCCACACTCGGACCGCCGCCCCCGCCGCCGCAAGCGGCAAGTAAGACAAAAGCCGCCGTTGCCAGTGTCGGCAGCAAAAAGGCGGAAAGGCGCGGGGGTGGCAAAGGCATTTGTTATTTGGCAATCCAATCTTTCGGGCGTAAAATCGCGGCGTCAATCGGGTTTGTCTATTGTAGCATTATTAGTATGATTTTTATGCCGTGCGGAAAATGACGGCGGGCGGCAAAACTTTTTGCCAAAAAGGGCTAATTCGGCAAATCGTTGTGTTATACTGGGCGGCTATGATTAGGTTGTCCGGGGTTGTCCTCGCAGAATACAAGCATACCGTCATCGCCCTGACGGCGATATTTGGCGTCGGGCGGGCGCGGGCGCGGCGCATTTGTGCGTCCGCCGGTGTTGCCGCCGATGTCAAAGTCGGCACACTTGCCGAGGGCGACATAGAATCCCTGCGGCGCGAAATTGCCAAACATATTGTTGAAGGCGATTTGCGGCGCGAAAACTCAATGAATATCAAACGCCTTATAGATCTGGGCTGCTATCGCGGCATCCGTCATCGGCAGGGTTTGCCCGTCCGCGGTCAGCGCACGCGCACAAACGCCCGCACTCGCAAAGGTCCCCGGCGCGCCCGCGTCGTGCGCAAATAATCCCGATGGCAACCGGACGCCGCAAGGAAAAGCGCGTTGTCGCCCGCGCCATCGCGCACATTACGGCGACTTTCAACAACACCATTGTCACTTTTGCCGACAGCCGCGGCGATGTCATCGCCTGGGCGACAACCGGCTCTTCCGGCTTCAAAGGCGCGCGCAAAGGGACTCCTTATGCCGCGCAGATGACGGCGGAAAACGCCGCCCGCCGCGCACAAGAGATGGGCGTGCAGGAGATTGATGTGCGCGTCCGCGGGGTCGGTTCGGGGCGGGATTCTTCCATCCGCGCCCTCAATGCTTTCGGCTTTCGCATCTTGTCCATGCGCGATGTTACGCCGATGCCGCACAACGGATGCCGCGCGCCCAAGCGCCGCCGGGTATAGTTTGACAAGTTTGACCTGACCGATTGGAATTGACCAGATGGCGAGATATACCGGACCAAAATGCAAGTTGTCGCGCCGCGAAGGCACGGATTTGTTTCTCAAAAGCGGCATCAAACCGCTGGAAGGCAAATGCCGCAAATCCGCACCCGGCGGCAGCCGCCGCGGTATGGGCGGGCGCAAGATGGACTATTTGGAGCATCTGCGCGAGAAGCAAAAAGTCCGCCGCATTTACGGCGTATTGGAAAAGCAGTTTCGCAACTACTACCGCCGCGCCGAGCGCATGCGCGGGGCAACGGGCGCGAATCTTTTGCAACTGCTGGAAGCGCGGCTGGATAATATTGTCTACCGGCTCGGCTTTGCCTCCACCCGGGCGCAGGCGCGGCAGATGGTCAGCCACCGGCTGATAACGATAAACGGCGCGCCGGTCAATATCCCTTCCTGTCAGGTTGTCGTCGGGCAGACGGTCGCCCTGAGTGCAAACGGGCGCAAACTTTCCATTGTCAAGGATGCGCTGGAACTCGGCGCCCGCCGCCAGCCGGACTGGCTTGATGTTGATACCGAGAATTTCAGCGGTGTTTTTCGCGAGCGTCCCGAGCGGGATGCCATCGCGATGGACATCAACGAAAACCTGATTGTTGAGTTTTATTCCAAATAAGGAGCATTCGCCGATGACGCCGATAAAACCCCGGGTCGCCGACATTCGGTCGGTCGGACCTTTCCATTCCAAGATTACCATGGGCCCGCTTGACCGCGGCTTCGGTCATACGCTTGGCAACGCCTTGCGGCGGGTGATGATGTCGTGCATTCCGGGCTATGCCGCCACCGAGGTGAAGATAGAGGGCATCGTGCACGAGTACGACCGCGTCCCGGGCATGCGCGAGGATATCGTATCCATGCTGCTCAACCTGAAGAATGTCGTTTTCAAGTTGGAGGGGTCGGCTTCCGAGACGGCAAAACTCACCAAAGAAGGTCCCTGCACGGTAACCGCCGCCGACATCATCGGCACGCAAAACCTTTCGGTTGTCAATGGCAACTGCGAGTTGGCGACTCTTGCCGAGGGCGGCAAACTGGAAATGGAGATTATCGTGGAAGCGGGCGTGGGCTATCAACCTGCGGCGGCGCGCGACAACAACGAAAAGCGCTTTGGCGCGATATTGCTGGATGCGTCATTCAGCCCGGTGCGGCGGGTGAGTTTTCAGGTCGGCAGCGCGCGGCTGCAAAACCGGGTGGATTTGGATCAGTTGGAAATGGAGATAGAGACCAACGGCGCTTTTGAGTGCGACAATCTGCTCAGTCATGCTTCGGCGATATTGGTAGAGCAGTTTCAGGCGCTATCGGGCTCCCGCGGCGAAGGCGCGCCGGCGCTTGAAGTAGGTCGGGCGAGCGAAGTGCGCATCAACCCGTTTTGTTCCGAGCGGATAGAAGCGCTGGGCTTGACGGTGCGCTCGCAGAATTGCCTGCGTCAGGAGAACATCCGCTTTGTCGGCGAACTTGTACAAAAGGAAGAGAAGACATTGCTTTCCACGCCGCATTTGGGGCGCAAATCCCTGACCGAGATTAAGGCGGTTTTGGAGACGCGCGGCTTGACTTTGGGCATGCAAATGCCAAACTGGCGCGCCCCGCGCCAATAAGCCGGAGCGGGGAATATGCGTCATCGTCACGGCCGCCGCAAACTGAATGTTACCGACCACGGGCATCGGCGGGCTTTGTTGCGCAATCTTGGCAATGCCCTTCTCCGTCATGAGCGGATAAAGACGACATTGCCGCGCGCCAAAGAGTTGCGCCGTTTTATTGAACCGCTGATAACCCTGGGCAGGAATCCATTGCTGGCAAACCGCCGCATTGCCTTCGCCAAGTTGCGCGACAGGGATAGCGTTGTAAAGTTATTCGGCGAACTTGCCGAGCGGTGCAAGGACCGCCCGGGCGGTTATCTGCGCATTCTCAAATGCGGCACCCGCCCCGGCGATGCCGCCCCGATGGCATTTGTCCAACTGACCGACGCCGCCGTGGAAAGCGAAAAGCCCGACATAGAAAAACCCGCCGACCAAAAACCGGCAACGGAATAACCCTCCGCCTTTTTTGTCATTCCCGCCCCTTTTGTCATTCCCGCGAAAGCGGGAATCCAACAAAACCCCGTCATTCCGGCGTAAGCCGGAATCTCCGTTGTTGCCGCCGTCTGTTTGGGAGATTCCAGCGTACGCCGGAATGACGAAAGGCGGGAATGACGAAGATGGCAATAGTGGTTTTTTTGCACGGCGGGGGATTTTTTTTGGCGAGTTTGACAAAACGGGCTTTTTTGTATTATAATGCTTGCCGATGCTATTGAGCATGTTTAACTTGTCGTTTATCATCGCACGGCGCACGGCGCACGGCGCACGGCGCACGGCGCACGGCGCACGGCTGAGACCTTTGGCAAAACGGCTTTTGCCGTCATTGCCTTAATTGTTGGCGGCTTTTGCACTTTGACTTTTGCCGACAAGACATCGGCGCAACAACTTCCGCAAAC
>JBPCWZ010000020.1:0-13137 GCA_051009015.1 Gammaproteobacteria bacterium
AAGGGCGTTTTCCGCCGCCCCTTTCGTCATTCTCGCGCGATAGCGCGGGAATCTCCCATTATTGGCAAAAGGCGGCAACTCGGGCGGCGGGTTGTGTATAATGGCGGTTGTCGGCGGGCGGGTTGCTGCAAAAGACATTGACACAAGGGGAAAACGATGGAAAACGCGGAAATTCTTATAATGGCATTGCTCGCCGCTTGCGGCTTGCTTTTCATTCTGCCCGCTTTGGCGATGCTGGGAAAGTTTGCCGCGCCCGCTTCGGCGGCGCAGGGCAAGGGCGGCAAAGTTGGCGGCAAGGTCGGCGGCTTTAACTTCCTGCGCGTTTTGTGCATCGTTATATTCTCCACCTTTATTAGCCAAAGTGCTGTTGCTTGTTCTAATGACAGACAATTGAGTCTTCTACTTTTAGTGAACGCAATATTCAGAGATAACCCAAAACGGGTAGAGGAATGCCTTGGTCACCTATGGGCGCATCGTTTTGTTAACGAGTATTATGAGGGCGAGACCCCTCTACATCATGCGGCATATCGTAATCGCCCTGAAATCGCCTTTATCCTTATCAAAGCGGGGGCAGATACTGAGGCAAAAAATAGAAATGGTTTAAAGCCTTTGCATGTTGCGGCAATATTTGGTCAAACCGAAACTGCGAATGCCTTTATCAAAGCGGGGGCAGATATTGAGGTAAAAAATAACACGGGCGGAACGCCTTTGCATTTTGCGGCAGGAGAGGGTCAAACCGAAACCGCACTTGCTTTTGTAAAAGCGGGAGCGAATATTGAGGCAAAAGCCAACGATGGCGGAACGCCTTTGCATGTTGCGGCAGTAGCAGGTCAAACCGAAACCGCGCTTGCTTTTGTAAAAGCGGGGGCGAATATTGAGGCAAAAACTAACGAGGGTGGAACGCCTTTGCATGTTGCGGCAGAGACAGGTCAAACCGAAACTGCGCTTTCCCTTGTCAAAGCGGGAGTGGATATTGAGGCAAAAACTAACGATGGCAGAACGCCTTTGCATACTGCGGCAGGAGAAGGTCAAACTAAAACTGCCCTTTCCCTTGTCAAAGCGGGAGCAGACCTTCAAGCCCAAAATGATGATGGCAACATGCCCTTGCATTTGGCGGTAAAGCGCGGTGAAAGTAATACTGCCATCGCCCTTATTAAGGCGGGGACGGATATTAATGCACAGGGCGAAAACGGGCATACCGCCCTGCATATTTTGGCAGACAAGGAAAGTTCCGATAACGCCCTCTCCCTTGCCAATTCTTTTATCAAGAGGAAAGCGGACATTTACGCTGAGAATGATTTTGGCGAAACGCCATCTGAGTTAGCCGTATCAAAGCACGGCAAGGATAGCAGAATGGCTCGCCTGTTGCTGGAAAACGAAAGCATTTGGGGCAAAATAAAAAAGTGGCTGTTAGAAGTTTGGAATAGCATAACCGGATGGCTATCCGGCGATTAATCGCAAATTAGGTTATAATACAAAGGCAAAGAGTAAGGCAAAGGCGGCATCTCCGCCGCCCCCGCCTTTTAACACCAAACCGCCAGAGATGGCAATAAAAGGAGAAAATAATGAAAAACCTGCGAAAATTAGCCCCTTCCGCGAAAGAAAAGTTTAGCGAGAAGGCTGAACTTTACGCTGAACAAACCGCCGAAATCCTTGACAATTTGGGGGCAGAGGCAAAAAAGCGCAAAGCCAAATTGCCCCCTGGGGACTTGCTGGTTGCGGCGGCGATAATCCAAGGCACTATCGCTAACAAGCGATAAGGTCAAAAACCGGCGGGAAAGGCGGCAGAAATGCCGCCTTTTTCTTATGCAAAATCGCCGCTTGCCATCTTTTCGCTTTGTGCTATAATACCTTTGGGGGCGGCATTTCACCTCCTGTGTTTCGCCACCCCCGCCTTTTCAATGCCGCCATTAGATTCCCGCTTAAGCTGGAATGTCATTGGAAAACCGCCGCTTGCCGTCCCTGTCGCCCCCCTCTCCTCGTCATTCCGGCGAACGCCGGAATCTCCCTTTGCCTTTTATGAGATTCCGGCTTTCGCCGGAATGACGGGTTTTTTATTCGGGTAGTTCATTCCAAAACCGCCGCTTGCCGCTCTTGTCGCAGGCCAGGCACTTGTGCTTGCCGTCAATGGCGTTATAACAAATCGCCGCCCATCTGATGCCCGTGCTTTGTTATAGCCCTGTAAGGGCGTCCTGTTCATAGCACGGGGCAACGCCCCGTGAGTCGGCATTTCAATGTATCAAGCCCTGAAAGGGCGTCCCATTCTTTTGCAGGGCAAAGCCCGGCAAAAATCGCAAAGTCAAAACCCCGTTCGTTTGACATTCGCCGCCGTTGTTTTCGGTCGCCCTTTCAGGGCTTATTTTCAATATGCCGATTCACGGGGCGTTGCCCCGTGCTGTGACCAGAACGCCCTTTCAGGGCTATAACTTATCTTAATCCGTAATGCGCGAGCAGGGGGAGCATTGAAGGGGCGCGCCCCCGGAATGCTTTGAAGGATTCCAATGCCGGGCGGCTTCCGCCTGCCGCCAATATTTCGCGGCGGAATTGTTCTCCCAACTCCCGCCATTTTTGGTTTTGGTTTTCGTTTTTGACTTCGGCGAATGCCGCGAAGGCATCCGCCGCCAGTGATTCCGCCCACAGATAACTGTAATAACCCGCCGCATAACCGCCGCCGAAAATATGACCGAAGGCGCAGGGAAAACGATTGTAATCCGGCGCCGGTAATATTTGCGCTATCCCTCGCGCCTCTGCCAGAGCGGTTTTTGCCGTCCGCCCGCCTTCGTGCAAAAACCAGTCAAACAAGGCAAACTCCAACTGACGCATTAGCATCATCCCCGATTGAAAACGCCGCGCCGCCAGCGCCTTGTCGTATAACGCCTTCGGCATTGCCTTGCCGGTTTTGTCGTGCGCGGTCATCTTTTTCAGCAACGGCCAATGCCAGATAAAGTTTTCCATAAACTGACTCGGCAACTCCACCGCATCCCATTCCACGCCATTAATGCCCGATGCATCATAATCATCAACTTCGGTAAGAAGATGATGCAAAGCATGACCGAACTCATGAAACAAAGTTACCGCTTCGTCCCAATTCAACAATGCTTTTTGCCCGCTTGCCGGGCGGCCGAAGTTGCAAACAATGTGCGCCGCCGGAAGTTGCCGCTTGCCGTCAAAAACCGCGCGGCTGACGGCATCCGCCATCCATGCCCCGCCGCGCTTGCTTTGGCGCGAATACGGGTCCAGATACAAAAAGCCGCCGCCCTTACCGCCCATCTCAAAAAACCGCGCATCATCAATCCACATTGACGCCGGTTTTGGCGGCGCGGATGCTTTTGCGCCAACGCCAAACAACTGCCGCGCGCAGCCAAACAACCCTTTCAGCACGCGCTCCTCAACCAAATACGGGCGCATCTCCGCTTCGGAAAAATCAAACTTTTGACGGCGCAAAAGTTCCGATGCAAACGGCACATCCCACGGGCGCAAATCATTAATGCCAAGTTCGCTTTTGGCAAAAAACTTCAACTCGGCGACTTCCCGCTCGGCAAAGGGGCGGGCGCGTTTTGCCAACTCGCGCAAAAACTTGCCGACCTGCCGCGGCGTTTTTGCCATCCGCCGCGAAAGCGCCATCTGACAATAGTTGTCATAACCCAGCATTTGCGATTGCTTCTGCCGCAGTTGCATTATCCGGGTGATAACTTTGGTATTATCCCGCCGGGCATCGCCAAACCCGGAAGCGCGGGTGCAATAGGCGCGGTATAGTTTCTCGCGCAACCGCCGCACCGGAGAATAGCGCATAAAAGCGGAATAGGACGGCGCTTTGAGCGTTATGGCAAAGGCGTTTTTTGTGCCGCCTTCTGCGCGGGCGGCGGCGCGCAGGTCTTCGGGCATTTGCCCCAAAGTCGCTTCGTCTTTGACGGGCAGCACAAAAGCATTATCGGCGTCCAGCACATTTTGCATAAAGCCCGCCGAGAGTTGCGCGAGTTGTTCGGTGTTTTTGCGAAACTGCCGTTGTTTGACCGGCGGCAAACCGGCGCCGGAGAGTTTGAATTCCAGCAATGCATCGGCGGTTATTTTTTGGCGCACATCCGACAGCGTCGCCCGCCGCCGCCACAACTTCTTCCACTGACGATGCAAGCCCGGATGCTGCCCCATTTCGGCAAAATGCGCGGCGACTTTCGGCAGGTTTTCGCGGTGCGCCTTTTGCCATTCGGCATTGTTCATTACCGCATGCAAATGCTCCACTTGCGACCAAAAGCGCACGAATTGCTCGCCCGCCAGCGCCAGAGGTTCGCCAATGGTCTGCCACGATATGGTTGTCGCGGCGGCGACATCTTCGGCAGCCGCATTTGAGCGGCGGATCATCTCGTCAGTCGCCGCGCCGACCAGATGCGGCGACAACTCGCCAAAGCGCGGCAAAGAGGAAAAATCCAAAAACGGGTTCATTGTCATATTATAATTCACCTTTTGCGCTCTTAGCTCAGCGGATAGAGTGTTGGCCTCCGAAGCCAAAGGTCAGAGGTTCAAATCCTCTAGGGCGCGCCATCTTCTCCCGCCGTCTTTTTGACATTTGCCGGCGGGCGCACTTCAATACTGCAGCGGCGCATAAAACGGCGCTTGCGGGAGTTTCGCCCGCCCGCCGAGTTTTGGCAGTTCCACAAGGCACAAGATGCCGCAAACTTGCCCGCCCGCTTCGGCTATCGCCTTTGACGCCGCCGCCAAAGTCCCGCCGGTCGCCAGCACATCATCAACCAGCAAAACCCGCGCCGCGCCCGAAAAGGCGGCAAAAGCATCCTTATGCAAATGCACTTCGCTTTCGCCGTATTCCAATTGATAACGCGCCGACACCGTCGGGCGCGGCAGTTTGCCCGGCTTGCGAATGACGGCAACGCCCGTACCCAAAAGCGCGGCAACGGCGGCGCCAAACAAAAACCCGCGCGATTCCACGGCGGCGACAATATCAAAAGGTTGCGCCCAATGTTGTGCCTTGTTCGCCAGCATTTTCGCCGCCGCCAAAAAAGCCCCGCCATCGGCAAGCAGCGGCGTAATATCCCGAAAGACAACCCCCGGCAGAGGAAACCCCTCAACCGCAACAATATGTTTTTTCAATTCCTCAGTATCCATTTCCCATCCTCCGGAAAAGTTTTATCCATTAACAAAGCCGTCATTTCGCAACAACAAAACAACAAACAACCCCGCCCGAATTATACCCCGCCAACAAAAAACATCCGCCAATTCCGCCGCCCTCGTCATTGTCGCAAAAGCGGGAATCTAATGGCAAAAGCGGGCGAATTCGTCAATTCCGGCGGATATTGTATTAGAATGGGCATTATGCAACTTGACCGCACCATTTACAACGCCGACAACCTTTTGGTAATGTCGCGCCTGCCGAGCGACTCGGTGGATTTGATATACCTTGACCCGCCGTTTAACACGGGGCGGCAGTTCAAAAATCCCATCAAGGTCAACAACAAGAAGGCGATTGCCTCTTTTGAGGATACTTGGACGCTGGCGGACATCCACGAGGACGAGCGGGACATACTGGCACTGCGCTATCCGGGCGCGGCGGAGGTGATAAAAGCGCTGGCGTTAACGAATGGCGGCAGTTGGAGCGCATACCTGACCTATATGGGCGTTCGGCTGGTGCAAATGCGGCGCATACTTAAGCCGACCGGCTCCATCTACTACCACTGCGACCCGACAATGTCGCACGGCGTTAAATTGATGATGGACGCCATTTTCGGCAAAAGCAACTTCCGCAGTGAGTTTATCTGGCATTACGCCAAGATTGGCGTCGCGTCCAATAAGTGGACGGCAAACACCGACCACATTTTGTTCTATACCAAGAGCGACAACTATAACTTCACCCCGCTGACACACGACCAGCCGAATGAAATACACACCAGATTCGCCAAGTTGGTCAGGAATAACAAGTTGCTTTATGGCGACTTGAAACGCCGCAAGGATTCCATTACGCAAAGCAAAATACGCCAAGCCCAAAAACGGCTTGGCAGGGAATTGCGTGATGACGATGTCATCATTGACTTCAATGATGAAGCGAACAAAAAGCGAATGGATAATGTCCACAAAATTCCGTTTCTTAAGGGTAACGCCGCGGAAAGGATAGGGCATCCCACCGAAAAGCCAATTGCCCTTTTGAAGAGAATTGTTGAGGCATCGTCCCGCCCGAATGACATGGTGCTGGACCCGTTTTGCGGTTGCGGCGTAACCGCCGCCGCTTGCGAGTTGTTTTTTGACAAGCGGCGCAAATGGGTTGGCATTGACTTTGGCACAGATGCCGCCGAAATTTTGACGGAGAAGTTAAACAAGTGCGCGGCGCATTTGTTTGGCGCGGATAAACTGCCGAAAGTGAATACGCTTGACGAATCCGACTTGCCGCCCCTGCGGCCGATACCGGACAAAGCGAAAATGAAGGCGATGCTCTACAAAGGGCAAGGCGGCAAATGCAACGGATGCCTGCAAACATATAGCACGGCGTTTATGGATATTGACCACTTACTCCCCCGCGCCAAAGGCGGCGACAATGATATCGCCAACTTGCAATTGCTTTGCAAGGAATGCAACACAATGAAAGGGCAAAAAACAATGAATGAACTGCACCGCCGCATAGCCCTCATCGCCGCCGAGCGCATAGAGGAAAAGGCAAAAGAATACCGCGAAAAAGGCGCAAAACGCCTTGCCAAGGAAAAGGAAAAAGCCATCGCCAAAGCCGAAAAGCAAAAGCGAATGATATAGTAGCGGCAAATGTCAAAAGGGGGCGGCGAGTTTTTTATTGTTATGCACTCTGCCGCCCCCGTCTTTTTAATGCCGCCATTAGATTCCCGCTTTTGCGGTAATGGCGGATATCAGCCAATTCTCCATGTTGTGCCTGATGGAGTATCTTCCAAAATGATGCCGCGTTTTGCCAATTCGTTGCGGATATTGTCGGCGGCGGCGAAATCGCGGTTTTGGCGGGCGTTGTTGCGCGCCGTTATCATCTCTTCTATTTGCGCCGCATCCATCTTTGTATTTTCGCCGCCGCTCTTTGCATTCTCCCCCCGAAACCATTCGCCGGAGTCGCGGTGCAAAAAGCCCATCATTCCCGCGCCGCTTGTAAGCGTGTGCTTTTGCTGCCGGTTTGCATCGCCGCGATTGACGGCGGCGGCGGCGGAATGCATTGCGGCAAAAGCCGAAGGAGTGTTCAAATCATCGCACAAAGCGGCGGTTATCGGACACTCCTTATTGTGGTTATTATCCCCGGCATTGTTGTCATTATCTCCCAGCAGCGCGCGGGCGCGGTAGAGGGAATCCAGAGCGCTTTTTGCTTCTTGCAAAACCGCCTTTGACCAGTTGAGCGGGCGGCGGTAGTGCGTTGATAATAGTGCATAGCGCACCGCCTCGCCGTCATAATCGGCAAGCGCGCCGCCTATTGACAAATCATTGCCAAGCGATTTTGACATTTTCTCGCCGTCAAGTGCAAGATGACCGTTATGCATCCAATAGCGGGCGAAAACTTCCCCGCCGCTCGCACACCGGCTTTGGGCTATTTCGTTTTCGTGATGCGGAAAAATAAGATCCTGCCCGCCGCCGTGTATGTCTATGGTTTCGCCGAGGCATTGCGCCGCCATCGCCGAACATTCAATATGCCAGCCGGGACGCCCCCGCCCCCACGGGCTTTTCCAGCCCGGCTCCTCCGGCGGCGAAGGTTTCCACAACACAAAATCAGCCGCGTTTTTCTTAAAAGCCAGGTTGTCAATGCGCGCCATTGACGGCGCATCCGTCGGGCGGTTTGACAATGCGCCATAATCGGCAAAGGTCGGCGTGGCAAAAAATACATGCCCCTGTTCAACATAAGCATTGCCTTTTTTTATCAGCGCTTCTATCATCGCCGTCATCGCCGCGATATTATCCGTCGCCGCCGGGGCGAATGTCGGCGGCAAAATGCCGAGTGCCGACATTTCGCCTTCATAATGCCGCCGCCATTTGTCGGCAAGTTGCGGCGCGGGCTCGCCGCTTGCCGCCGCGGCTTTGATAATCTTGTCGTCTATGTCGGTAATGTTGCGCGCATAAAGCACTTGCGGATAGGCATGCGACAACAGGCGAAAGAGAATGTCAAAAACCACCGCCGGACGCGCATTGCCAAGATGCGCGGGACCATAAACCGTCGGCCCGCAAACATACATCGTAACCCGCGATGCATCCGCCGGTGCGAAAACTTCGCGCCGGTTGCTGAGCGTGTTGTGCACCGTTATCTTCATCAAACCACCTCGTCCAACTTCTCGCGCGCCGCCAATATCGCCGGAGTCAAACTTTCGCCGCCCGCCAATGCGTTGTCAAAATCATCGCGGCAGCCGGAATTGCAAAAGCCCACCCACTTGCCGCGGTATTTTGTCATCGCCCCGGCGACTATCTCGCCGCCCGAAAAAGGGCAGTGCGTGTTTGCCGATAATGCCTTTGCCGCAAACATCATCCGCGATAATGCGGTGTCGCGCGCTTGTTTGTCGCGTTTTGGAAAATCGGTAATATGATGCAGCCCCCGGCTTTCGCGCCTTGCCAATGCGCCTTCCACTATCAACTCCGCGCACTGCGCAAGGTTGCGAAGTTCCAAAAAATCGCGCTCCACGGCAAAGCGGCGGTAGTAATCTTCTATCTCTTCGCGTATCAATGCGATGCGGCGGCGGGCGCGGCGCAGGCGCGATATGCTGCGGACGATGCCGACATAATTCCACATTACCCGCCGCAACTCTTCCCAGTTATGCGCGACCGTTACCGCTTCGTCGCTTGCGGTAATGCGCCGCTCGTCCCACGGCGGCATTTCGGGTTGTGCTTTTTTCGCATTTGCCGACAGGGCATCGCCAACGCGCCGCCCCATTACCACGCATTCCAAAAGTGAATTACTCGCAAGGCGATTCGCCCCGTGCAGCCCCGTCGCCGCAACTTCGCCCGCCGCATACAAACCGGGCAAACCGACATTACCATTATCATCCGTCTTTACCCCCCCGCAGGAATAGTGCGAAGCCGGAACAACCGGCAGCGGGTCTTTTGGAATGTCATAACCCAGTTGCGCGCAAAACGAAACAATGCCCGGAAAACGCCGCCGCCAAAAAGCCGCCGGATGCGCGCTATGCTCCAAAAACACGCAATCATCGCCGCTTGCTTTCATCTGCGCGTCTATGGCACGGGCGACAATATCGCGCGGTGCGAGGTCTTTTTGCGGATGCACATTCTCCATAAAACGCCGCCCGCTTTTGTCTGTCAATCTCGCGCCTTCGCCGCGCATTGCTTCGCTGATGAGAAAAGCGCGCGCCGAAGGATGATACAAACAAGTCGGATGAAACTGCACAAACTCCATATCCTTAATCCGGCAGCCCGCCCGGTATGCCATGGCAATGCCGTCTCCGGTCGCATTGTCGGGTGCTGTGGAATACAAATATGCCTGTGCCGCCCCGCCGGTCGCCAGCACGACAAAGCGGGCATTGACCGCCATTACTTTGCGGCTTGCCAAATCCAAAGCATAAAAGCCGCGGCATTCGCCGTTATGCACCGACAAATTAATCGCCATTACATTATCGTGCAGATTAATATTCGCCCGCCGCCGCGCCCGCCCGAACAATGCGCCGGTCAATGCCTTGCCGGTGTGGTCGTCCTTGTGCAAAATGCGCCGCTCGTTATGCCCGCCTTCAAATGCCAAATCCCATTTTCCATCCTCCCCCCTGTTGAAGGAGACGCCGTTTTCTTCCAGCCATTTGGCGGCGTCGCCTCCGGCGGCGAGGAGAGTCGCTACCGCATCCTTGTCGCACAAACCCGCCCCCGCGTTAATAGTGTCAAGAGTGTGCTTGTTTATGCTGTCGCCTTTGCCGACCGCCGCCGCCATCCCGCCCTGGGCGCGCATGCTTGCGCTGTAATCAAAACCGCGTTTGGCAAAAACTTCAACACGCAAAGCGGCATCCGCCGACAATGCGGCAGTCAGCCCCGCCGCGCCGCCGCCGATAACGGCGACATCGCAAAAGACGGCGTTTTGCACACTCCTATTTGCTTGGCGCATAACCAAACCACATCCGCCGCTTCGCCAACTTCCACAACAAGCGAAAAAGCATCAGCATCAAAACGGCAACGCCGATTAACATCGGTATCTTTTCTTTGCCGGGCAATGATGCAAAATACGAGCCGCCCGCCAGCAAGCCGGCTATCAGCAAAAAAAGCAGCCAGTGCAGCACAATCGTCGCCGCGCCGTATTTGTCTTTGGTATTAAAAGCGCCCATCGGTAAAATCTCCTCTTTTTGTGTTATTCCCGCCGCGTATTCTATCGCAAAACAATGCCCGCCGCAGTTGTATCAAATCCATTAACGATTTTGCAATTCATCGCGCGCCGCGCGCAAAGCGGCAAGGCGGCGGCGTTTGTGTTCAACAACCTGCGCCGGTGCGCGGTTGACAAACTCATCGTTTGCCAATGTCGCTTCCAACTTTGCCATTTCCGCTTCCGTCTCCTGCAGTTTTTTGTTGCGGCGGTTGTTGTCTTCTTCCGACCTTTGCCAATCCAGCGCCAGATAAAAAGTATCGCCATCCGCTTCCGCCGCCGCCTTCGGCATTTGCGGCGGCAAAGTTGCCGCCTGCCGTATTTCGCCCGCACCGCACAATCTTGCCAAATCATCCGTCAGCGGCAAAGCGACATTATCGCCGACATATAACACCGGTCGCGCTTTGGGCGGTATTTGCAATTCGGCGCGCAGTTTGCGCACGGCGTTTGCCGCGGCGGTAAAGCGCGCCATTTCCGCTTCCGCAGTTTTGTCAATCTTATCCTCTTGCGCTTGCGGATAAGATGCCAGCATTATCGTCCCGGTGTTTTTATTGCCCGCCAGCGGCGCAATGTGCTGCCACAGGTTTTCGGTAATAAAGGGAATTATCGGATGCGCCAAACGCAATGCCGCTTCCAGCACTTGCGCCAAAGCGCGCCTTGTCGCTTGCGGCTGCGACTGCAATCTTCCTTTGGCTATTTCCAAATACCATGCGCAATAATCGTCCCACAAAAAATGATATACCGCCGCCGCCGCCAAATCAAAGCGGTATATGTCAAACGCCTCTTCAACCGCGCGCGCGCATCTTTGCAACCTGCTGACAATCCACCGCTCCGCTATGCCATAGTGACTATCGTCATCGGCGATATCGCCGCCTTCGCAAGCGGCGGAGACAAAACGCGCCGCATTCCACAACTTGTTGCAAAAGTTGCGATAGCCCGCGCATCTTTCCAAATCAAACTTAATATCGCGCCCGTAAGATGCCAAAGATGCGAAAGTCATGCGCAATGCATCCGTGCCGTATGCCGGAATGCCGGACGGAAAATGCTGTTTGGTTTGCTTTTCAATCATCTCGCGGCGGTGCGGGCTCATCAAATCATCAACCCGCTTTGCAAGCAATGCGTCAAGCGAAATACCGGCGGCGACATCCAGCGGGTCAATAATATTCCCCTTGGATTTGCTCATCTTGCTGCCTTCGGAATCGCGCACCAAGCCGGTGATATAGACATCGCCAAACGGCTCTTTGCCGGTCAGATGCTCGCTCATCATCACCATCCGCGCTACCCAGAAAAAGATAATGTCAAAACCGGTTACCAAAACCGAAGTCGGAAAATAGCGGCGGAAGTATTCTCCCTTTTCGTCGGGCCAACCCAGCGTGGAAAAGGGCCACAACGCCGACGAAAACCATGTATCCAAAACATCATCATCGCGGCGCAAAGTTTTGCCGCCCGCTTTGGCGCGCGCTTGTTGTTCATCTTCCGCCACATAGATATCGCCGTTGTCGTCATACCATGCCGGGATTTGATGCCCCCACATCAACTGACGGGAGATGCACCAATCTTGTATGTTATTAAGCCAGTTGTCGTAGGTTTTGCGCCAGTTTGGCGGCACAAAGCGCACGCGATTCTCGGCGGCGGCGGCAAGCGCGCGGGGGGCGAGTTTATCGGCGCGCACATACCATTGGTCGGTCAGCATCGGTTCAACAACCGCGCCCGACCTGTCGCCGCGCGGCAGATGATAACGATGCGCTTCTTCTTTCAATAACAAACCGGCATCGCGCAAATCATTAACAATCCGCCGCCGCGCTTCAAATCTGTCCAAACCCCGGTATTTTTGCGGGGCGTTTTCGTTCATCTTCGCATCCGGCGTCAATAGAACTATCATCGGAATATGCGGATGACGCTCGCGCACGGCGTAATCATTAAAATCATGCGCCGCCGTTATCTTCACGCAGCCGGAGCCAAACTTCGGATCCACAACTTCATCGGCGATAATGGCAATATCCCGCCGCGGATCCGTCATCGGCACTATCACGCGCCGCCCGACCAGATTCCTGAACCTGTCATCATCCGGATGCACCGCAACCGCGCCATCCACCAGTATCGTTTCGGGGCGAGTCGTCGCGATGACGATGCCGTTTTTTTCGTCGTCCAAAAAAGGATAACGAACATGATACATAACGCCGTCTTCTTCCTCGCTGACAACTTCCAAATCCGACACGGCGGTGAGCATTACCGGATCCCAATTAACCAGCCGCTTGCCGCGGTATATCAAACCTTCATCATACAAGCGGACGAAAACTTTATTGACAACGGCAGACAACCCTTCGTCCATCGTAAAGCGCTCGCGCGACCAGTCGCAGGCGGCGCCGAGGCGGCGCATTTGCGAAGTGATGACATTGCCCGAATGCTCCTTCCACTGCCATGCATGACGCAAGAACTCCTCGCGCGAAAGTGTTGATGCGTCAATGCCGCGCTTTTCCAAATCGCGGGCGACGACGATTTGCGTGGCAATGCCGGCATGATCCGTCCCCGCCTGCCACAGGACATTTTTGCCGCGCATTTTTTCGCGGCGCACAAGCGCATCCATCAGCGTGTGCTGAAAAGCATGCCCCATGTGCAAAGTGCCGGTAACATTCGGCGGCGGCAAAACAATGCAATAATCCCCCCCGCCGCCTTGCGGGATGGAATCAAAACAGCCCGCCGCTATCCAGCGTTCATAACAACCGCGCTCGGCGGCGTCCGGGTCAAAATGCTTATCCAATGCCATCTGCGCGGGTTATTATAATACACGCGCCCTTAATCCGCATATTCCCGCCCCTTTCGTCATTCCCGCGTAGGCGGTAATC
>JBPCWZ010000021.1:0-2881 GCA_051009015.1 Gammaproteobacteria bacterium
TCGCCGTCCGCTTTTTCCGCCGGTTCGTTGCCGTCAAAAAAGAAGTTCCACAATACGCCTTTTTTGCCGTCCGCTTCGCCGTCCGCCTTTTCTTCTTCTTCGGCATATTCCTCTGTTTGCACTTCCGCAACTTCCGGCTCGTCATTGCGCATATACGACCAAAAGCGACCGGGTAAATTACCAACATATCCCCCGGCGGCAAGGGCAAATGTCAATGCAAAAGAAGGTTTTGCCGCCGCCGCAACTTCTGCGGCGGCATTCGGCTTTTCCATCGCCGTTATCATCGTTGCATCATCGGCGGCGGCGGCATTTGCGACTGCGACATTTTCCTTTGTCTTTTTGGCAAAACCCCGCCCGGAGCCGATGATTACAATGCCGAAAACGGCGAGCAGGTCTATCAACAACCCCGCCCCGGCAATCAAAAACTTGCCGATGCCTTTGCCTTTGCTTCTTTTCCTTTTCGCCGACTTTGTTGTGCGCGCCGCCTTTTTGCCGCCCGGAAGCCACAACAACATTAGCGCGCCAACAATAATCATCGGCACACAAAGCCACTGCCCGCGCGACAAATCAAACAACTGCAAACCCAAATGCGCATCCGGCTCGCGAAAGAACTCCGATATAAAACGCAATGCGCCATAAGATATCAGAAACATCGCCGACAACCATCCGGCGGGACGCCACTTGCGCGAAAGCAATACCATCAAAATCGTCAATACAACGCCTTCCAAAAATGCCTGATATAACTGCGAAGGATGGCGCGGCATATTGTCAATATGCCCGTATATCATCGCCCACGGCAAATCCGCCGATGCTATGCGCCCGGGCAACTCTCCGCCGATGAAGTTGCCTATCCGCCCCAAACCCAAACCGGGGGGCGCAAGCAATACCGCCAAATCCGTCAAGCGCAAAAACGGCGCCCTCGCGCGGCGGGCGTATATCGCCACTGCCACTATCGCGCCGACAAGCCCGCCGTGAAACGACATTCCGCCCTGCCACAAATACAAAACCGACAAAGGGTCATGCACATAATCGCCCGCCTTGTAAAGCAGCGCATAACCCAAACGCCCGCCGATGATAACGCCAAGCGCCGCCGCCGTCACAAAATCCACTATCTGGGCAATGCCGGCATCGGCAAACATCGGCTTTCGCGCCAGCGCCCGCCGCCCCCAAGCAAGAGCCAGCCCGAGCGCAAACAAATACATCAGCCCGTACCAGCGAACGGGAAAGCCGAAAGCGCGAAAAGCGATTGGATCAATGTCCGGATAAACCAGCATCTGCAAACTCGCCATTCTATCAGTTGCCGGTTGTCAAATGTCAAATATCAAATGTTAAATATCCGCCGGTTATCCGCCAACCGCCCGCCGATGCTTGTTAAACTTGTATAATGCACTCAAATGCCCGCCGCCCCCGACTTCCCGCCGAGCGCAAACAACGACGGCAACCGGCTTATTGACCGCTGGGGGCGGCGCATTACTTATTTGCGCTTGTCGGTTACCGACCGGTGCGATTTTCGCTGCCAATACTGCATGCCGATGAAGATGCGGTTTTTGCCCCGCCGCGATATTTTGTCGCTGGAAGAGTGCCTTGTTGTCGCCCGTGTTTTTGCCGAAATGGGCGTCGGCAAGATTCGCATTACCGGCGGCGAGCCGCTTGTGCGCGGCAATATCGTATGGCTGATAGCCCAAATCGCCGCCCTGCCGGGCATTGGCGAAGTTGTCATTACAACCAACGGCTCGCAACTGCCGACACTGGCGGCGGATATCCGCAAGGCGGGCGTGCGGCGTATCAATATATCTTTGGATACTTTGGATGCCGGTAAGTTTGCAACTTTGACGCGCACCGGCTCCCTGCCGCAGGTTTTGCGCGGCATTGAAGCGGCGCGCGATGCCGGTTTGGCGGTCAAGATAAACACCGTGATGATTCGCGGCGTCAATGACGGCGAGTTGGCGACTCTCGCCGCCTTTGCCATTGACGGCGATATGGACATATCTTTTATTGAAGCGATGCCGCTTGGCGATATCGGCATATCCCGCGCCCGAAGTTATTACGGCGCGGACGAAGCAATGGGGCAGTTGCGGCGGGCTTTTGACTTGCGCGAGAGTGATTATTCCAGCGGCGGACCGGCGCGTTATTATCAACCCGACGGCGCAAAAAGCCGCATTGGCTTTATTACACCGCACAGCCGCAACTTTTGCGCCGACTGCAACCGCGTGCGCATTACCGCCGCCGGAGCGTTATATCCCTGCCTCGGGCAAAATCATCAGACAGATTTGCGCCCGGCTTTGCGCGGCGAAGACGGAGAAGACATTGACTCGGCAATACGAAAGCGGATAATGCAAACAATGCATATCAAACCGCACGGGCATGATTTTGACCCGCATTCCGATGATGCAAGCGTCATCCGCTTTATGTCGGCGACCGGCGGCTGACCGGCTTTTTTTATCAACAAACGGCGGCGATGCCAAAACCGGTTATCAGCAATGCCGCCATCGCCGCAGCCGCACCGGCACAAGTGCGGGACGAAACCGGCGCGGCGCAAACCATGCAAATCGCCGGGGAATACCCGCTAAGCATCTATATTGACCGGCGCGAGTTGGTGACGCTGATGACGCTGGGGCAAATGCCCGAAGCCCTTGCCATTGGCTGGCTGCGAAACCAGCGGCTGGCAAACAGCATTGATGACATAGAAGAAGTCAGCGTGGATTGGCAAGTCAATGCCGCTGCCATCGTCATGCGCCAAAATGCCGAGCGGCGCGAACTGCCGCAACAAAGAACCGTTACTTCCGGCTGCGGTCAAGGCAGCGTTTTCGGCGATTTTCTGGCGGGGATGGACGATATCAAACTGCGGCGAAGCGCGCCTTTGCGGGCGGCGGCGTTGTTT
>JBPCWZ010000022.1:0-21140 GCA_051009015.1 Gammaproteobacteria bacterium
TATTAATCCGCGTTATCCCGCTTTGACACCGCATCCACCAATTCGCGGTGGCGCGATTCGGCGATTGTCTCTTTCTTGTTGTGTTTGGAAACAAACACCAGATTGAGGATGACGGACAACAGCCACAGGAAAAAGCCCAAAATGAGGACAAAGCCGAAAGCCGCATCGCTGAAGCCGCTTGCGAAGACAACCACCCAGCCGGTAATGCTGACGGCGGTAAGGATGAGCGCCCACGCGGTGCTTGTGTAAAACAGCCCCAGTGTGCTGAAGAAAAACGCCAAAAAGAATGCGGCGGTGTGAGATTTTTTCATGGTTGTATTCCCCTTTGTTGGTAAATGTCGGACGCGCCCTCCGCAAACCCGCTGCCAGATTCCGGCGCGGGGCGATTGGCACACGGGTTATTATATCATTTATTTCCGCGTCAGCACATCGCGCAGGGGGCGGGTTAGGTGTATCGGTTTGTGGGTTATGTAGCGCAATAGGGCGGGGTTTTGGGCGGGGTCTTTTGGTGTTTGCGTGTTTGCTTTTTGCAAGTGGGCGGCGATTTCGGCTTCGGTCATTTTTGTAATGCTCACGCGCAGGTCGTACCATGCCGCTTGTCCGGTTATCGGGTCGCTGTTGTTAACTTCTTCGCCGTTTGCCGTCAGTGTTTCCGGTATCAGGTGATTCATCAAAAAACCCTCCACTCCTTCGGAAGCATTCTCCGCCAAACCCCATGCGCCCGCGCCGGTTTTTTTGCCATTGCCGTTTTTGTTTGCGCCGCCGGTGTTTTTGGCGATGGCATTCCATGTCCATATCGTATCGGCGCGGACGCCGTCCATTGTTTTGACCGCCGCCGCCGCTTTGCCGAGCGGGGATATCAGCCACACCCAATCGCCGTCTTGCAAACCTTCGTCCGCCGCGCGGGCGGCGTTGATGAAAACCGGGTTGCGGTCTGCTATCTGGCGCAGCCATGCGTTTTGGGAATCCCACGAATGATACATAAACATCGGGCGCTGTGTTATGGCATAAAACAAACCATCGCGGTTTGGCATACTCCCCCCATCCCCCTCTTTCATCTGCAGATGCGCAAGCGGCGGCGACCAAAAAGGCAAAGGGTCGCAATGCTCGCGCAATCTTTCCCCCTGTTTTTTTGTCGGCGGCAGGTGTTTGCCATGCCCTTCGCCCGCCAGGCGAAACTTTTGCAAAGGTTCGCAGTATAACTGCAAAACTATCGCCTCTTCGCTCGTTGTCCATCCCGCTTTTTTGGCATAGCGCAGATAATCGCGGTTGGCAAAGCGCAAATAGCGCGTGTTTTGCGGCAACTCCCGCCGGAAGAAACATTCATTCTCCTCATACTTCTGCCACTGCCGCGCATTCGGCTCGCCGACAAGGGAATCGCCGCCGTCTTTGCCGCGCCATCCGGCGAGAAAACCGGTGCCCGGGGTTTTTTGCCAATGGGTTATGAAATGTTCATAATCCTTGTATTTGCGCCCGCCGCTTGCATCCGTAAAAGCCGGCAGTTGCAATCTGCCGCCGAGTTCCACAAGCACTTCCTGCCACGGGCGGGTGTCAAACTCGCGCGGCACTACCGGCGCCCGTATCGCATCGCATGCGGCATGCGCTTCGGATATCGGGCGGTCAAGCATTGAAATAACATCGCGCCGCTCCAAAAATGTCGTGTCCGGCAAAACCAAATCGGCATAGTTTACCGTCTCGGAATGAAAGGCGTCGCAAACAACGACAAAGGGAATCGCATATTCCCCTTCCTTGCCGTCTTTTGCCATCGCCGTCAGATGGCGGACGGCGGCGGCGGTGTCCATGGATGAGTTCCACGCCAGGTTTGCCATAAAGATCATCAGCGTGTCTATCTTATACGGGTCGCCTTTTGCGGCATTGGCGAGGACATTGTGCATCAGCCCGTGCGCCGAAAAAGGAGCGTCCCACGAAAACGCCTTGTCAATGCGCAAAGGCGCGCCGCTTTCGTCAACAACCAAATCTTCCGGCGATGACGGCATTCCCAAAGGCATCGCCGTCAAAGGTTTGCCCGGCGCGCTTTGCTTTGCCGGCGGGGGGACGGCGGGAGGGTGCTTCGGATAGGGAGGTTTGG
Source organism: Gammaproteobacteria bacterium (assembly GCA_051009015.1). Taxonomy (GTDB): domain Bacteria; phylum Pseudomonadota; class Gammaproteobacteria; order Tethybacterales; family Persebacteraceae; genus JAHRAH01. The sequence continues at coordinate 2,090 of JBPCWZ010000022.1, forward strand.
CAAGATGCGAACCGGGGGAATCCACCGCGCCCAAAAGCGCCTGCAGAAAATGAATCGCCCTGCATGTTTGGAAGCCGTTGGAATGCGCCGATATGCCGCGCATGGCATGCATCGCTACCGCCCTGCCGACAAAAGAATCGCGCCGCCGCCCGAAACAATCCGTCCATTGAGCCGCGATTTTTGGCGGGTTGTCAAAAGCCGCCGATGCCATCTCCAAGGCAATGCGCTCTATTGTCTTTGCATTGATGCCGCATATTCTTGCCGCGTTTTGCGGGGTATATTGCCGCTCCATCGCCCGGGCGACAAACAGCGTCATCGCGGTTTTGACTTGCACATTACCGGCAAGTGTGAATTCGCCAAAAAGCGCCGGGGCGGCATCGGCATCGGCGGCATTAACCGCGGTGTTTTTTGTCATATCCCACACTTGCGCATTGCCATCCTTGTCGCGGGCGAACAAGCCATCGTCCGCCGCGCCGGGATTGTCTATCACCAGCCACGGCATGTTGGTATAACACGCCAGAAAATCTTCGTCCATCCGGCGATGCCGCAAAAGCACCTGCGCCATCGCCATCGCCAATATGCCGTCCGTCCCCGGGCGCACGGGAAGCCACTCGTCCGCTATCGCCTGATAACCGGTGCGCACAGGATTGATGGCGACTATCTTCGCCCCGCGCTCTTTGAGTTTTTTCATGCCTATCTTCAGCGGGTTGGAAGAGTGGTCTTCCGCCACCCCCCACAGCATAAAATAACGCGCCAAATCCCAATCCGGCTCGCCGAACTCCCAAAACGAAAAGCCGGTTGTCAATAGCCCCGCCGCCGCCATATTGACGGAACAAAAACCCCCGTGCGCCGCCCAATTCAAAGTGCCAAACTGCGCAGCCCACAAGCCGGTCAGCGCCTGCATCTGGTCCCTGCCGGTGAAGAATGCAAGTTTGTCGGGGTCGCTTTGGCGGATGGCGGCAAGGCGATTGGTCAGCATTTCGGTCGCCTTGTCCCACGATATCGGCACGAACTCGCCTTCGCCGCGCAGGGTGCCGGGCTTTCGCATCATCGGCGCGCGAAGTTTGGCGGGCGAGCATTGTTTCATAATGGCGGCATTGCCCTTGCCGCAAAGGACGCCGCGATTGACAGGATGATTCGGATTGCCCTGCACAAAGCGAATGCGCCCGTCTTCCAGCGTAACCTTAACGCCGCACCGGCAGGCGCACATATAACAAGTAGTAAACCGCGTCTCCCGCGCCCCGCGCTTTTCAAAATCGGGTAGTTTCATTTTTTCTGGCATGGGGATTTTTTCCTCAAAAATTTGGTAATCCGGAAAAGATGTGCTATTATAGCAGGGCAATGGCAGAAGAAGTGCGCGAAAGTTTTGGCAACGGCGGCGGCGCGGCGGACGCATCGTGGGTTGATGAGGGCGATGCCATCGTCGAAAATGAGCCGGGGAGCGAGGAATACGACATCACGGCGTCGCCTAACGACTTCAATGTTATGACACTGAACCACATCGTTGGTTCCGGGGCGGTTAAAATGCCCGGATTTCAGCGCAACTTCGTTTGGGATATACAGCGGGCATCTAAACTGGTTGAGTCAATCATTCTTAGGTTGCCCATTCCTCAATTGTTTTTGTACGAGGAAAAAAGGAACAAATTCCTCGTGATTGATGGGCAACAGCGCCTGATGTCCATCTATTTCTTCGCCAAGGGGCGTTTTCCCCGCCCGGGGGGCAGGGCGATGCTTCGCCCCTTTTTGACTGGGGGCGGGAAAATTCCGGATGAAATTCTGCAGGATAATAATCATTTTCAGCCGTTCAAACTGCGGTTGCCGGAGATGGTCTCCGGGCAAAAAAACAGGTTTGCCGGACTCACATACGAGGTGCTGGACGACTATCAAGCGAGTTTTGACATGCGCCCGCTTAGGAGCGTTGTTATCAGGCAAAACTCGTCGTCCGATAGTGATTCTTCAATTTACGAAATATTCAACCGCCTGAACACCGGCGGGGTGAACTTGCGCCCGCAGGAAATACGGACCTGCATGTACTATTCCGCTTTTTATGATATGCTTGATAGCATCAATGCTGACCTGGAATGGCGTCGCATATTGGGGAAAAAGGAAGCGGACAAGAACATGAAAGACATCGAAATCCTTCTCAGGGGATTTGCCATGCTCGCCAACAGCGAGAATTATGCGCCGTCCATGATTAGGTTTCTCAATGAGTTTTCCCATGAGGGGACCAAATATTCCTCCGAGCGCAACGAATACCTGCGTGCCCTTTTTCAGTCCTTTTTGCGTGCGTGCGCGAAATTGCCGGATGGGGCATTTCTTTCGGGCGGGCGCTTCAGTGTTGCGCTTTACGAGGCGGTTTTTTCTACTGTCTGCAAGAAAGCGCACACTGAAAATCGTTTTGTGGAGAATGCGCTGGAAAGCCAACGCGTGGAAAAACTTGCGCGAGACCAAGAATTTGTGGAGGCATCCCAACAAGGCACGGCGCAACAGGCAAAAGTGCAGAAGCGTCTTGCCCGGGCGCGAGAAATTGTCGGCGCACTCTAAATATCAGGGGCGAGATGAAAACCCCGATTGACGCCCTGCACGAAGACTTCAAGGGTGTTTTGGCGCGCTTGGGGGGAGATATGTCCCTGCATAACAGCGTCAGCGATATTTTTAGAAAATTTCTGCTTTTGGCTGCCGCGAGTTATTTTGAGAAACACCTCACCGAGACAGTGGTGGATTTTGCGAAAAAATCAACCTCGGAAAACCATCTTCTGCCCCATTTGGTGCGCGAAACAGCCGTGAAGCGCCAGTATCACACATGGTTTGTCTGGGAGCGCGCAAACGCTAACAAATTCTTTTCTTTGTTCGGGAAAGATTTTCGAGCGCACATGGAGAAAGAGTTGGGCGAGAAGCGCGAGGACATCAAAGATGCTGTCAAGGCGTTCATGGAGATTGGCAGAGAGAGGAATCGCCTTGCCCACGAGGGCATTGTTGGTTGCTCGTTTGAAAAAACGAGCGATGAGGTGTATGCAACCTACGAACGCGCCCTGCGTTTTGTGGAGTGGTTTCCTGTCGCCTTGGCGGAATTTGCCGAAAATCCGTCGCCGCCCGCCGAATAACCGCCGCCCGAAAACGGGCGGCGGACGGTTAGAATGTTCGGTATCACTCTTTCCCCCATTCTTTCCAGTTCGGACACCCAAGAGCAAGCGCGGCGTTGAGGTTTGACCCTATTTCCCCCCGGATTTGTTGCAAGATTGCTCCGGAGTCCGCTCTTTTCTGTATTCCCTCGGAAGAAGACAAGTCAGGGTTTTGGAGTTCCTTGTCAATCTCATATGCTTGGGCATACAGCCCTTTCGTCCGCTCTTTCAGGTTGGGGCAGAACTGTGCCCTTTCATCGTCAGAGGTTAGCGCGGTTGTGGCAGTGCATCCCGCCGAGAGCAGAAGTGCAACAGAGACAACCGCCACGGCTATACCGCTATACAAGGGCGATTGCTTATGTTTATTGGACATGGGGCATATTATACGCCTTGCAAGACGGGGTATAACCGTTTACAACCCGCCCGCGCTTTTGCCATAGCGGCGCTTTTTTGCGATAATAGCGGCGGAGGGAGATTATGGACGGCGGCGGCGAACTGACGCTTTTTCATTTTAATGACAATGCGCCGAGTTTTGAGGACTTCGGCAAGGATGACGGGGAGCGCCGTTGGCTTGCCGATGACCTTGGGCGCGCCCTTGGCTACCGCAATGATGCGTCTTTTGCCGCCGTTATCCGTCGGGCGATAAACGCCTGCAACACCGCGGGGATTGACTCGCTGGACCATTTTGAGCGCGTCAATATCCTTGATGAAAACGGCGGCACCGTGCGCGAAACGCGCCTTTCGCGTTTTGCCTGCTATCTGGCGGCGATGAACGCCGACTCCAAAAAACCGCAAGTGGCGGCGGCGCAAGTTTATTTTTCGCTGTTGGTGGATTCCGTGTTTGAACATCACAAGGAGGCGGAGCAGGTGGGGCGCGTGGCACGGCGCGGCGAAATCAGCGAACAGGAAAAATCGCTCGGGGCAACGGCAAAACTGCACGGCGTGCGGGATTATGCGCTTTTTCACAATGCCGGCTACCGCGGGCTTTACAATATGAATCTTGCCGAGTTGAAAAAGAAAAAAGCGGGCAGGCATCTTATCAGCGGCTCCCTGCTGGATTATATGGGCACGACCGAACTTGCCGCCAATCTCTTCCGCATTACGCAAACGGACGAGCGCATCCGCAACAACGGCATTCACGGGCAGAAAAATCGGGAACAAGCGCACGAAATGGTTGGCAAAAAAGTGCGCAAGTTAATGCTGGAACTCAGCGGCACTGCGCCCGAAACCCTGCCGCTGCAGGACAAAATCACCGAAGCCAAAAAGCATATCAAACAAGCGCAAAAGCGGCTGGGCAATGCCCGCCCCGCACAGAGCAACGATTAGCGGCAAGCGGCGGCGGGGTGATGAAAAGGGCGGCGGTGGGGGTTTATGCTTTGGCGGTTTGTTTTTTTGCCGCTGCGGTGTTTGCCATTTCCTTGGCGATGGCGGCTTGGGATGTTGTGGAATGGGCGGCGCCGGAGTTTGCGATGGACGGGCGCGAATATGAATGCCATCAATCCGATGATGCTTTTCGCAGTTGTCATGCGCAGCGCGAGTTTGGCTTTTACGGGGGCGAAAACCCCGCGCCTTTGCCCGATGGCGCGGCTCTGACACAAATGCGCGAAGAATCATTCAACCGCCGCATCAATGCCGGACGGCGCAATGCCATGCAGGGTTTGGTGCAAAAGGGCATTCTTGCCGTGATAATGCTGGCGCTTTTTGGCGCGCATTGGCGTTTGCGGCGGGCGGCGGCGAGGGCGGATTAATCCATCACTCCGCATCGCTAATCCATCCCCCCCGTCCCCCCGATATTTCCCCGCCGCCGCCCGCCGTCTTTTTTGTTTGATAAAAAAGTGGTGCAAATGACGGTGTTTTTTGTTATGATAGCGGTAATGCGCCGCGCGGGCGGTGTTTGACAAATCCAACAAAACAAGGAGCGAAACAATGAAACGCAGAAAGTTTATTACCGGCGGCATCGTCGGGGCGGCGGCGCTTGCCGCATCCTGCTCTCAACCGGCGAGCGACAAAAAAACGCAAGCACCGGCGGTGCAAAGCGGCGAAAAGTTCAAATGGCGCATGACGACGACATGGCCGAAAGATTTTCCCGGCCTCGGCACCGGCGCCAATCAGTTGGCGAAATACATTACCGAAATGTCCGGCGGGCGGCTGGAAGTGGAAGTTTTTGGCGGCGGCGAGATAGTCCCGCCTTTGGAAGCGTTTGACGCCGTATCAACCGGCACGGCGCAGATGGGGCATGGCGCGGCTTATTACTGGAAGGGCAAAAACCCGGCGATGCAGTTTTTTGCCGCCGTGCCGTTCGGGCTTAACGCGCAGGAGATGAATGCCTGGATCTATTACGGCGGCGGGCAGAAGTTGTGGGATGACCTCTATGCCGAGTTCAACCTCAAGCCGTTTTTGGCGGGCAATACCGGCGTGCAGATGGGCGGATGGTTCAAGCGCGAGATAAACTCGCTGGACGATATGAAAGGGTTGAAAATGCGCATTCCCGGACTTGCCGGCGATGTGCTCAGCGCCGTTGGCGGCACGCCGAAACTTCTGCCCGGCGGCGAGATCTTTACCGCTTTGGAATCCGGCGCCATTGACGCATCCGAATGGGTCGGTCCTTATAACGATTTGGCTTTCGGTTTTTACAAGATAACCAAGTTGTATTATTATCCGGGCTGGCACGAGCCGGGCACGGCGCTGGAAAGTTTTGTCAACAAAAGCGCCTATGACGAGTTGCCCGCCGATTTGCAGCAAGTTGTCGCTACCGCCTGTCAAGCGGCGAATTTGGATATGTTGTCGGAATTCACCGCCCGCAACGGTCAGGCGCTTGCCGATTTGACCGGCAAACACGGCGTGTTGTTAAAGCGTTTTCCGGATGATGTGTTGTCGGCGCTTGCCAAAACCGCCGATGAGATTGTCGGCGATGTCGCAAACGATGATGCGGCGGCGAGGAAGGTTTATGACTCGTTTGCCGACTTCCGCCGCAAGGTATCGGGCTGGACGAAGTTGTCCGAAACCGGCTACGCCCTCGCCCGCGACAAGGCATAATTTTCGCAAACCCGCGCGGGCGGGCGGGAAACTATCCCCCGCCCGCCCGCCGTTTGCCATTACCGCGCCGCAATGTTTATCGCGCGCAGGTTGCAGCGAAAGTTGCGAAAAACAGTCAATGTCCTGACCGGCATAAACGCCGCGGTCGGGCGTTTTGTCGCGTGGTTTATGCCGCTGATGACGGCGGCGGTTTTGGCGATTGTTGTTTTCGCTTCGGTCTTTCGGCTGGGCTGGGTTTGGTTTGGCGAGTTGGTGGCATATATGCATGCGATTGTCTTTACCGCCGCCGCCGCTTATACTTTGGGCTGCGACGAGCATGTGCGCATTGATGTCTGGTACGGGCGGATGTCTGTGCGCGGGCGGGCGGTTGTCAATCTTTTGGGCGTGTTGTTTTTGCTGATGCCGGTTTGCGGCGTGATATTGTTTTATTCTTATCCTTATGTGCGCGATTCCTGGGCGGTGCGGGAGTATTCTCCCGAAGGCGCGGGTTTGCCGGCGGTTTTTATTCTCAAGAGTTTTATTTTGATAATGCCGGTTTTGCTTCTTATGCAGGGGATGGCGATGGTGATTGATGCATGCCTTGTTTTGTTTGGCGAAAAAGAGGGGAATGAAGGGGAGGAAGAAAAAAGGCAATGACCGCGCCGTTTTTGATGTTTGCTTTTGTCATCGCGGTGCTGATGGCGGGTTTTCCGGTCGCTTTTGCCCTTGCCGGCGGGGCATTAATCTTTGCCGCCATCGGCGCGATGGCGGGTATTTTTGACGCTTCTTTATTATCGGGCATTCCGTCGCGTATTTACGGCGTGATGACAAACGAAACCCTGATAGCGGTGCCGCTTTTTGTATTTATGGGCACGGTGCTGGAACAGGGCAAAATAGCAGAGCGTCTTTTGGAAGAGATGGGGCGTTTATTCGGGCGCGTGCGCGGCGGTTTGGCGGTATCGGTTTGTTTGGTCGGCGCGGTTTTGGCGGCATCAACCGGCATTGTCGGGGCGACGGTGGTGACGATGGGTTTATTATCCCTGCCGGTAATGTTGCGTCATCAATACTGCCCGCGTTTGGCTTGCGGCGTGATAAGCGCATCGGGCACTTTGGGGCAGATAATCCCGCCGTCCATTGTTTTGGTAATACTCGGCGATGTTATCGGCAATGCCAATCAACTTGCGCAGTTGCAGTTGCGGAACTTTTCGCCCGAGCCGGTATCGGTTGGCGATTTGTTTTTGGGCGCGCTTATTCCGGGGCTGATGCTGGTTTTGATGTATGTTTGTTATGTATTGTTTGCGGCGTTTATCAACCCTTCGCGCGCGCCTTTGCCAAAGGGTTTTGACGCGCCGCCGGACATTGTGAAGACATTAAAAGTACTCGTTCCTCCGGCGGTGTTAATCTTTCTGGTATTGGGTTCCATTTTGTTCGGCATTGCAACGCCGACTGAGGCGGCGGCTGTCGGGGCGGGCGGTGCTTTGGCATTGGCGGCGATTAATCGGCGCTTGTCGCTTGCGGCGATTGGCGAATGCGCGCGCCGGACGACGAGGATAACCTGCATGGTTTTTCTCATCTTCATCGGCGCGGGGATTTTTTCTTTGGTCTTTCGGGGTTTTGGCGGCGATGCGGCGGTGACGGCGGTTTTGGAATCATTGCCCGGCGGTTTGCTGGGGGCGATGCTGGCGGTAATGATTCTTATGTTTATTCTGGGTTTCTTTTTGGATTTTATTGAGATTGTTTTGGTTGTTGTGCCGGTTGTCGCTCCGGCGCTTATTAAGTTGGGGGCGGACCCGGTTTGGCTGGGCGTGATGATAGCGGTAAATTTGCAAACTTCGTTTCTAACTCCGCCGTTCGGCTTTGCCTTGTTTTATCTGCGCGGCGTGGCGCCGAAAGATTTGCCGAGTTCCAAAATATACCGCGGCGCGATACCTTTTGTTTGTTTGCAACTTCTTCTGCTGTTAATATTGTGGCACTTGCCGCAAGCGGCGACATGGCTGCCGGATAAGGTGTACGGATAAAAAGCATAACATTCCCGCAGGGGCGGGAAACTAATCACTCCTTATCGTTTGGCGGCGGGGTGCTTTCGGTAATGTGAAGGGTGCGGGTTGGAAAAGCGAATTCCGCGCCGTGTTTGGCTATGATGTCGGCGACGGTCAAAAGTATCTCTTCCTTGACTTCGTGAAAAGCCCGCCATTGCGTTGTCGTCGTCATCGCGTAGATAAAACAATCGGCGGATGATGCGCCATAGCGGTCCAGATTGACAATGCATATCTGCTTTTGGTCAATGTCTTTGTGTTTGGCAAGCACCTGGCGGATGTCGGCGAGGATGGCGCGGATTTTGCCGATGTCGTCATAACGAACGCCGAAATATTCGTAAATGCGGCGGTTTGTCATGCGCTGCGGGTTTTCTATGATGCCGCCGGAAAAAAGCGAGTTGGGAATATAAAGCGGGCGCTGGTCAAAAGTGCGGATTTGCGTCAGCCGCCAGCCGATTCTTTCCACCGTCCCTTCGGCATTGATGGACGGGCAGCGAATCCAATCGCCGACGACAAAAGGGCGCTCCCAAAATATCATCAAACCCGAAAAGAAGTTTGCCAGCGTGTCCTTGGCGGCAAAACCCAAAACAACGCCGCCGACTCCGCCAAAAGCCAAAATGCCGGAGACGGAAACGCCGAGCGCGTCCATCGCCGTCAGTGCCGCCAAAACAAAAACCGCAAAACGCAGCATGCGAAAGACGGAATACAAAATGCCCGGTGCCAGATCCTTGTCGCCGATGCGCAATATGCGGTTGCGATAGACGCGCTCCAACTCGCCTATCAGCCGCATCAGAAGCCAAAAGACGGTGACGACAATTATCATCGCGCGCAAATCCGCCGAGAACTCGCGCACTCCGGAAAACTGCGGAAAATGTTGCGCGACCGAAAAAGCCGCATGCTGCAAGCCGATGGCGACAATCGCCGTCATCAGCGGCGCATCCACGACATTGATAACCGCATTGTCCCACGGCGATTCGGTTTTGTTTGCATGCCGGCGCAACTTGCGGCGCACCCGCAGCCAGACAAAAAGCAAAACGCCGGATATCGCCAAAGTCGCCAATGCTTCCGCCGCAAACCACAAATCTTTCATTATCATCATCGCCGCGCCTTGTTAAGTTTGCCCGCTATTTTGGCAAGACGCCCGCGCATGACCGGCAGGCGGCAAAACAGCAAAAAAGCCAATATCGCGCCATGTGCCGCCGCGCCGCCCCAGTCGTCGCCTTTTTTCAGCCACAGGTAATGCAAGATGGCGAGAATGCCAATGACATAAACCAGCCGGTGCAGCGTTTGCCATTTTTTGCCGCCGAGTTTGCGGGCGCACCAATCGGCGGAAGTCGCCGCCAGCGGCACAAGCAACACAAAAGCGGCAAAGCCGACGGTGATATATTTGCGTTCAATAATATCTTCCGCCAGAAGCGAAAAATCCAGTTGCAAATCCAGCAGCAGATAAACGGAAAAATGCCCGGCGGCATAGGCAAAAACAAAAAGCCCGCACATGCGCCGCAAGCGCGCGAGTTTGTTTATGCCGGTCAGATGGCGCAGGGGCGTGATGGCGAGGGTGATAAGCAAAATGCGCAATGCCCATTCGCCGGTCGTATGCGTAAGCGCCGCCGCAGGGTCAACGGCGGACGGCAAGCGCAAAGCCGCAGCCAAAGCCGGCGCGCACAAAAGCGCAAAAACCAGCGCTTTAACCGCCGTCAAAACAACCCCCGCCAATCATAACCCCGCCATTGTAGCGCAAAACCGCCTTTTCCCGTCATTCCCGCGAAAGCGGGAATCCAAACGCGCCCGCAAGGGCGCCCCTTCGGGGCTTTAATTACGAGTGCGCTTTGCCCCGTGCTATGTATAGGGATTATTGTGTTATATTCGCGCATAGCCGATTGTCTGATTGGCTGAAATCACAAAAGGAGAAAACACAATGGCAACGAAAAAACAAACAAACAACAAACCCTCATCGGCGGAAGGGGCAAAGCCCGCCATTATTCGCATCGGATGGGACGAGAAATCGTATCCGCTGTCCGACTTTGCGAAAAAGCAAAAGCCGCTGATGGATAAGCGCGGGGATTGGGGTATCTACCAAATCTATGGCGAGCATCCGGCTTACGGCTCGGACACCTTGCTTTACATCGGCTTGTGCGGCGAAGGCAAGAATACCAAGCAAACGATTGGCAAGCGGGTAAGCCAGCACCCCGAATTCATGCGCGAGCCGTATCACAGCGAAGCGCGGGTTTATGTCGGTCACTTGATAAGCGAAAGCCCCGGCATAAAGACCGGCAAAGCCCAACAAGAGTGGGCTGACCATATCTGCCGGGCGGAAAAATTGCTGATATTCTTCCACAAACCGGCATATAACTCCACGGATATCACGGGCATCTCCGAAGAATTGTCGGGGATGAATATCCGGGTGTTCAATTTCGGCAATTGCCGAAAACTGCAGGGCGAAGTGTCCAGCGATTTCTATCGCGAGTACAACGAAAAGTACACCGAGGGCAAGTTCAAACCTTACCGTCTGTCATAACAGACGGTCGCCCTAATCGTGCGGCGGCGGCGGGCGGTATTGCCGTTCGCCGCCTTTGCCTTACTTGTTGTTGTCGCCCTATTCCTATTTGCGCAACAACTCTTCGGTTTTTTGCTCTATTGCTTTCTGCAAAATAAGCACGATAGCGCTATCTTTGCCATGGTTGGCTATGGCACGATATAACGGCATGTTTCCATTTTTATCGCGTGCAAACACATCTGCCCCCGCTTTGACAAGGGCGAGGGCAGTTTCGGTTTGACCTTGCCATGCCGCATTATGCAAAGGCGTTGAGCCATCGTTAGTTTTTGCCTCAATATCCGCCCCTGCTTTGACAAGGGCAAGAGCGGTTTCGGTATTATTGAAAAATGCCGCATAATGCAAAGGCGTATTATCCCTGCTCCCTTTTACATCAACATCAGCCCCCGCCTTGACGAGGGCAAGGGCGATTTCGGTTTGACCTTTCAATCCCGCTTCATGCAAAGGTGTCGTGCCATCGTTATCTTTTGCCTTGATATCCGCCCCCGCTTTGATAAGGGCGAGGGCGGTTTTGGTTTGACTTTTCTTTGCCGCAAAATGCAAAGGCGTCGCGCCATCGTTATCTTTTGTGTCAATATCCGCCCCCGCTTTGACAAGAGCAATCGCGATTTCGGTTTGACCCGCCCCTGCCGCAAAATGCAAAGGCGTCCAGCCGTCTTTTGCTTTTGCGTCAATATCCGCTCCTGCTTTGATAAGGGCAAGGACAATTTTGGTTGGACCTACAACTGCTGCAACCTGCAAAGGTGTTCCGCCCGTATTGGTTTTTGCGTCAATATCCGCTCCCGCTTTGATAAGGGCAAGGGCGGTTTCGGTATGCCCTCCCTCTGTCGCAAAGTACAAAGGTGTCGCGCCAAGTCCCCCTCTTGCGTTGATGTCCGCTCCCGCTTTGACAAGGGCAAGGACAATTTCAGTTTGACCTTTCCTTGCCGCCAGATGCAAAGGCGTTGTGTCATGGTTAGCTTTTGCGTCAATATCCGCCCCTGCTTTGATAAAGAAAAGCGCAGTTTCAGTGTGACCGAGTAATACCGCCAGATGCAAAGGTGCCATGCCACGAATGCCTTTTGCATTAACATCCGCCCCGCCTTTAATTAGGCGTTTGACTTCGGCAATTTTGCCATCCGCCGCCGCTTGATGCAAAGGCGTATGTTCGCTATCGGCGAAAGCCGCCCCGCCGATGATGGTGGCGATGAAAAAGGCGCACAAGGCGCGCAAAAGTTTGGTCATGGTGTTTCTCCTTTTTGTGTGTGAAAAATATTTATTCCTATTCGCGCAACAACTCTTCGGCTTTTTGCTCCGCCGCTTTCCGCAAAACAAGCGCGATAGGGCTATCTTTGCCACGCTCTCTTATGGCAAATTCTAACGGCGTTAGTCCATATTTATCACGCACAAACAAATCCGCCCCCGCTTTGACAAGGGCAAGCGCGGTTTTGGTTTGACCTTGCCATGCCGCCTGATGCAAAGGCGTCCAGCCACTTTCATCTTTTGCGTCAATATCCGCCCCCGCCTTGACAAGAGCAAGGGCGGTTTCGGTATTATTGAAATGTGCCGCCTGATGCAAAGGCGTCATGTCCCCGCTCCCTTTTGCATCAACATCCGCTCCCGCTTTGACAAGGGCAAGGACAATTTCTGTTTGACCTTTCACTGCCGCAAATTCTAAAGGCGTTTTGCCATCTTTCGTTTTGGCGTTGACATCCGCCCCCGCTTTGACAAGGGCAAGGGCAATTTTGGTTGGACCTTTCCCCGCCGCAAAATGCAAAGGCATCCAGCCCTTGTTATCTTTTGCGTCAATATCCGCCCCCGCTTTGATAAGGGCGAGGGCTAATTCGGTTTGACCTTTCCCTGCCGAAAAATGCAAAGGCGTCCAGCCCTTGCTACCTTTGTCGTTAACACCCGCCCCCGCTTTGATAAGGGCAAGGGCGATTTCGGTGTACTCGCCCAGTGTAGCTTCAAGCAAAGGCGTGCTGCCATTTTTATGTTTGTCGTTAACATCCGCCCCCGCTTTGACAAGGGCAAGGACGATTTCGGTGTGACCGCCCTGTGCCGCCATAAGCAAAGGCGTTATGCCATCGCCCAATTTAGCGTTAACATCCGCCCCGTCGTCAAGCAGGCGTTTGACTTCGGCGGTATCGCCTTTTGTCGCTGCCCAAAGCAAAGACGCTTCATCATCGGCAGCGAAAGCCGCCCCGCTGATGATGACGGCGATAAAAAAGACGCCCAGGGCGCGCAAAAGTTTGGTCATGGTGTTTCTCCTTTGTGTATGAGAAGTGTTTATTCCAATTCGTTTAGCAACTCGTCGGCTTTTTGCCGGTCTTTGCCGCGTTGTCTTTTCATCGCCTTGTGCAGAAAAAGCGCGATGCTGCTGTCTTTGCCGTGGAATATAATGGCGACATCCAGCGGTGTTGCTTTATAGTTTGAGCGGGCAAACAAATCCGCCCCCGCTTTGATAAGGGCAAGGATGGTTTCGGCATGACCGCGCCCCGCCGCCCGATGCAAAGGCGTCCAGCCCTCGTTTTCTTTGGCGTTAATATCCGCCCCCGCATTGACAAGGGCAAGGGCGGTTTCGGTGTAATCGCCAAATGCCGCAAAATGCAAAGGCGTGTTGCCCTTGTCGCCTTCTGCGTTAATATCCGCGCCATGCCTGACGAGGGCGAGGATGGTTTCGGTTTTGCCATACCTTGCCGCCATGTGCAAAGGCGTTATGCCCTTGTTGGTTATTGTGTCAATATACACCCCCGCTTTGTTAAGGACAAGCGCGATTTCGGTATATCCTTGCCCCGCCGCGCTATGCAAAAGCGTGTGACCGTCTTTTGTTTTCGTATTGACATTCGCCCCGCTGTCAATCAAACGCTTGACTTCGGCAATATCGCCGCCCGCCGCCGCATATACGGCATCAGCCAAAGCATCGTTTAATGCTTTTTGCCGGCGGATGCCCTCTGCTTCTTCCTGCCGTTTCTTTTCGGCGGCGAGGCGCTCTTCCTCTACCTTTTGTATGGCGGCGATGCGGTCTTCCTCTGCTTTGCGCTCGGCGGCGATTCGGGCATCGTGTTTCTTTTCTATCTCAAACTCAATGTCATTGTGCAGTTGCTCCGCGTCAATGCGATACATATACACATAGCCGCGATTCGCCATGCAATCGGCAAACACCTTTTCCGTCGTCTTTTCCGTCTTATCGGATGCCAAGCGGCAGGCGTGATAATCGGTTTCAATGTGTTGCCATCGGGCGACTTCCGCCTCGCCTTCGGGCATGCCGTCCAAAACCGCCTGCACTTGACGATGTATCAACTCCGGCTTTACCGGTATTTTGCCGTCCGCCCTTTCCCTTGTGAAAGGTTCGGGCAGGATGTTAACCCCGCCGCCGCAAGCCGCCATAGAAAGCGCGGCGCAAAACAACAACGACCGCGCCGTCATCGTTTAGTCGTATTCCGCGTAGATAACGCCCTTGCCGCGAAGGCAATGTTGAAAGGAAAGAATTTGATTCTTGCGGCATTCCTTTGTGGATTCCGTCAGCACTTTCCATTCCTCCGGCGTCATCCCGTGGGCGGGATGCACTAACTCGGAGCAGTTATAGTCCGAAGTGGCGATAATGTGGCACTGCTCGCGCGCGGCGCGGATTTCGTCATCCGACATTTTATTGACGCGCTCCACTTCGCGCAGTTTCGGTCCCGGCTTTTCGCCGCAACCGCCCATTATCAATAAAGCGGCGGCAACCGCCAAAGCGGGCGCGACGGTAAGAAAGCGGCGTATCGTTGTCATATTCATATCCTCCTGCGGTGAATTTGCCGATATCATAACACACAACCGCCAGCCCGGTCGTCCGTTATTCCCGCGAAAGCGCCGATGCCCCCTTTTGGCGGGTATGCCAAATCATCGGGGGCAAAGCGCAATGCCGCAATGGCGGCGGTGTTTTGTCAATCCCCGAACAAAAACATCTCCAACTGGTCGGGCTTGACTTTCATCTTCGCCGCCCAGTCGTTAAGCGTATTGACATACAAAGGATAGCCGTTGCGCTTGATGCGAAAATCGGCTATGCCGCCGTTTTCGTCCATTTTGCAATAGGCGATCTTTTGCGCCAACTTCGGCGCCTTGCGGTTCAACTTGCCGATAACGCGCGAGTCCAGTATCAGCGGCATCGGGCGAATGTTATGCGCCCGCCCGATGAAGTAGAAGAACTTCGTGTAGAACGAAGGCCCGCACCAACTGAGGACGAAACTTTTGCGGGCGGCTTCCATGTCGCCGTCCAGAATATGGCGGCAGGCGAGCGGCAGCACCTTTTTGATATTGGCATCGCGCAGCATCTTGCGCGTGCGCCATGCGCCGTAGCCGTTGCTGCCATAGCCCCAGATGACCGCCGCGAGAAACAGCGGGCGCAGTTGCGGATATGTGGGCTTTTTGCTTTTCGGCGCGCATGCGACGACCTTGTCGCGGGATACGCCATTGCGGAATTTTTTCACCAGCCGCATGACTTCGGCGTCTTTGGCAAAATACTTCTTCCAACTCGCCTCGTTTATTTCAAAGGCGGGGGCGTCCGTTTTCAGTTTGCGGATGTTTTTTCCCTGCTTTTTGATGAAAGCGGGAATGGGCGGTAATGTTGTCATTGTTTTCTCCTTGTGGGATGTTATCCCCGCCGCTACGCAGCAACGGGCGATGGCAATTATAACAACAAAACCCGCCGCCGCCGACATTCCCGCGCAAAGCGGCAATATTATGCGAAATCGCTTTTGGCGGTTGTGCCCGTCAAAAGGCGTTATTTAATGCCGTTGTTTTCCGGGGGTTGTTGCGGGGTTGTCAGGAATGCGGATATTGTTTGCCAGTATCGGGGGGTGTGCAGGCGGGCGTGGGTTGTGTTTTTCAGGGTTATGGTTTCGTGCGGGGCTTGCCATAACTTTATTAATGCCGCGCTGTTTTCCGGCGGCACCGTGCTGTCTGTTTGCGCGAGGATAAAAAGCGTGCGGGCGCGGATTTGGTGCGCGATTTTTGTCGTGTCAAAGGGATGGCGCAACATTCGGCGCACCGGAAATATCGGGTATCTTGCCGCCGCCAGATTCGTCACGCTGTCAAAGGGCGTTATCATTATCAGTTTCGCAACCGGATAATGCGCGGCGGCAAAAGCCGCCATGTGCGAGCCCAAACTCCTGCCGACCAGACAAAGGCGGGCGGGGGCGATATGCCATTTTGCCATCGCCTCTTTCGCTATCAGCAAAGCATCGCCGCGCATTGCCGCCGCCGAAGGTTTGCCGCCGCTGTCGCCATAACCCCGATAGTTGACATACAAGCGATCTATTTGCGGGGCGGGGTTGCCCGATAGAATGCTTGCCGATACTTCTTCGGCGCTGCCGCCGAAATAAATGATTAAATCGCATGCCGTCTTTTCGGCTGTGTTGTCGTCATTGACATTTTTGCCCGGCTGCATCCATCCGCGCAAAACCGCGCCGTCCGGGGCGGAAAACGCCACGGCATATTGTTGCAATTGACGGCGGTTGTGTTCGGAAACCTGATGCGGATGAAAAAGCATCCGCTCCTGCATAAAAAACAAAAACGCGCAGCAAAGCGCATAAACAACGACAACAATGCCGATAACAAAAAGCGCCGCTTTCATACCAGCGCCAAATCGGCAACGATGTTTAATAATACGCGCAAGCGGGCGAGCAATGCCAAACGATTGGCGCGTATCTTCGCATCTTCGGCATTGACCATGCAGTTGTCAAAAAAATCACCGATGGGTTTTGCGGCGTCTTTTGCCAGCAGGGTTAGCGCGCTTTCATAATCGCCGTCTTTTGCAAGTTGTCCGGTTTGTTGTTCCAAACGGGTAATGCATTCGTATAACGCCCTTTCCGCATCTTCGCGCAGCAAGTCGGGCGAAAAAGATGCATCGGCGGGCGGCGACTTGCGCAGAATATTATTAATGCGCTTGTTGGCGGCGATTAATATCGCCGCTTGCGGGTTTAACAAAAAGTTTTGCAGTGCTTTGCAACGGCGCGGGATTTGCGCCAGATAATCGGGGCGCAAAGCATAAACGGCATTGATGACTTCGGTGCTTATTGTTTCGGCGTTTATATCAAGCGACCACGATACGCGCCGGGCAATAAACTCCCGCATTTCTTCGCCATCGGCGTTTTGTTTGTCATAACCGGCAAAAACGCCGCGCGCAACTTCAATTAATTCGGTAATGGATATTTTGCCAATGTGCGCGGCAATTCCTGCGGGTATTTCAATATACGACAACGCAAGTATTTGGGCAATCTGTCCCGCCGCACGGCGTAATCCGTGCGGGTCTTTTCTCCCCGCCGGTTTTTCGCCGATGATAAACATTCCGGCAATCTTTTCCAGTTTATCGGCAAGAAAAAGCGCGATGGACGGCAATGCCATATTATCGCTTCCCGGATAAAACGCAAAATCATCATTGCCGTGGCGTTTGACAATCGCCTTTATTTCAGTATCATCATCGCAAAAATATATCGCCGCCATTTTTCCGGCAAGTTCCGGATATTCGCCGACCATCATTGTCGGCAAATCCAGTTTGCAAACTTCGGCGGCGCGATGCAGTTTTGCGTTGTCGTCGTTATTCAGTTTTAGAATTTTGCCAATGGCGGCGGCAAGTTTTATTATCCGTTCCGCCCGCTCTTTTTGGCTGCCGAGTTTATGGTGATAAACAATGCCGCCGAGTTTTTCCTGCGCCGTTTTTTCGTCCAATTTTTTGTCGGCTTGCAGATAAAAAGCGATATCGCGCAAGCGCGCCCGCACTACGGCATTAACGCCGTTAATAATCTTTTCCGGATTTTCCGGCGCATTGTCGGCGAAAAAGAAAAAGCCGCAAAGGGCATTGTTTTCCTGCGCCAGAAAAGGCAAACTTTTCTGATGCGCGATTAGGCAACTTGCCACGCATTCCCGCGGCAGTTGCCAAAACTCTTTGTCTATCGCGCAGGGATATACCAGCGGATATTCGCACATCTCCGCGGCTTCGGCGATTAGTTTATTTCGTTTCAACACGCCGCCGCAATAGGGAATCGCGCCTATCACAAACGCATCCTTATGTATTTCCCTTTCGCGCTCGCGGCAATCAACGATAATTTTCGCTTCCCGCAAAGTTTCCGCATACTCCCCCGCGTTTGCAATTACGATATCATCGTTTGCCAATGCCGGATGACCGCGGGTTTTATCTGCCGATATTGCGCCCATTACTTCGCCGCTTATAACATTCTTGCCGTGCATCATTATTAAACCGCGCACCGGACGGACGAAAGCATAATCTTTATCATTCCATCGCATCGCCGCCAACTCGCCGATGCCGCCAAGGGAATCGCTTACCATTCCCGCCAAAACTTCGCCCAGCACAATACCCTGTTTTGTTCCCTGCCAGATAATATAATCGCGCCCGTTTTCATTTTCGCGCCCGAGTTTATCAACATCGGTTTCGCCGACTGCGCGCATAAAACCTTGCAATGCCGCCGAGGGTTTGCCGCCATTGTCATAACAATCTTTCAGTTGCGGTCCCCGCCGTTTGACATTTTGGCTTTTTGTTTGCCCGCGTACATTGCCGACAAGCGCGGCAAAGCGGCGCGGCGTTGCCAAAGTGTCGCTGCAAGGAGTGTTAATATCAACAAACCCCCGCCCCGCCAGCAACTTCAATAATGCTTGCGGAAAGCGGCGGGCAAGCAAAGACACAGCGGGCGGCGGCAACTCTTCGGTGCGCACTTCCACTAACAAAGTATCGGGCATTATTATCACTTACGACAAATCAAAATCATCGCGCCCGAACAAGGCAAAAACCGGCGCGGCGTATTGTTTTGCCAGCGCTTCTTTGCCGCCCGCGCCGCGGTCAAGGAGTGCGGCAATTGCCGCGATGGAGCAGCCATGCGCGAGCAACTCATCGCAAGCGCGGGCGATGGATCCGCCGGTGGTAATGACATCTTCAACAACCAAAACACGCGCCCCTTCGGGAGGTTCGTTTTCTATCTTGTTTTTGGTGCCGTGTTTTTTGGCTTCCTTGCGCACGATGCATGCGCTTGTCAGCGGCAACTCTTTTTCGGCGGCGCGCATGGCAACTGCGGCGGCGATAAAATCCGCCCCCAATGTCGGGCCGCCGACAACATCCGCCGGAATATCAAGCACAGCGGCGACATCATCCAAAAGCCAGTCGGCGATGACAGACAAGCATTTGCCATCCAAAGTCGCCCTTTTGCAGTCAAAATAAAAACTTGCCTTCCCCCCCGCCGACAATGCAATATCCGCGCCGGTCAAAAGGCAGTGTTCGGCAAAAAACCGCCGCAGTTGTTCGCGCGCTTGCGGTTTCATTGTTGCGCTTGTTTGCACAGCGGAAAACCGGC
>JBPCWZ010000023.1:0-6324 GCA_051009015.1 Gammaproteobacteria bacterium
TCTGGGAGCATGCCTACTATCTGAACTACCAAAACCGCCGCCCCGACTACATCAAGGCGTTTTGGAATGTCGCAGATTGGCAAACCGCCAACAAACGCTACGAAGAAGCAATGTCGGCATAACCGCGCCGGAAAAACCGGCAAAAACGGCGGCGCCGATAGTTTAGGAGATTCCCGCTTTTGCGGGAATGACGGAATGTGGCAATTCGGGCGGCTATGTTAATATGTCGGCAAGCGGCTTGCCCGCATAACACACAAGGAAATACAACGATGATTAACTTTTTGCGCGCCTTGTGCGTGATATTCTTTGCCGCCGCCATCGGCGGGACGGCTTTCGCCGATGACGGTTTTCCGCCTTTGCATCAAGCGGCGGCGGACGGCAATATTGCCGAAGTCAAACGCCTGATTGACGGCGGGGCGAATATTGACGCAAAAACTGACAACTATGGCAACACTCCTCTGCATGTAGCAGCAGGGAACGGTCAAACCGAAACTGCGCATGCCCTTATCAAAGTGGGGGCGGATGTTAACGCAAAATCTAACGATGGCGGGACACCTTTGCATATTGTGGCAGTGCTCGGTCAAACCGAAACCGTGCATGCCCTTGTCAAAGTGGGGGCGGATGTTAACGCAAAAACAAACGATGGTTGGACGCCTTTGCATTATGCGGCAAGGCATGGTCAAACCAAAATCGCGCATGCCCTTATCAAAGCGGGGGCGGATATTAATGCAAAATCTAACGATGACGAGACGCCTTTGCGTTATGCGGCAGCGCATGGTCAAACCGAAACCGCGCTTGCCCTTGTCAAAGCGGGGGCGGATATTAAGGAAAAATCTAACGATGGCTTTACGCCTTTGCATGGTGCGGCGGAATTCGGTCAAACCGAAACTGCACTTGCCCTTGTCAAAGCAGGGGCGGATATCGGGGCAAAAAATAATAAGGGCTTGACGCCTTTGCATTCGGCGGCATTAGGCGGTCAAACTGAAACCGCGCTTGCCCTTGTCAAAGCGGGGGCGGATATTGGGGCAAAAACTAACATTGGCTGGATGCCTTTGCATAT
Source organism: Gammaproteobacteria bacterium (assembly GCA_051009015.1). GTDB lineage: Bacteria > Pseudomonadota > Gammaproteobacteria > Tethybacterales > Persebacteraceae > JAHRAH01. The sequence goes on from JBPCWZ010000023.1 coordinate 1,061, forward strand.
TGCGGCAGGGTTTGGTCAAACCGAAACTGCGCTTGCCCTCGTCAAAGCGGGGGCGGATTTGCATGCCCGCGACAATGACGGAAAAACGCCGTTGGATTATGCCATACAAGAGCATGGCGAAGACAGCGAAATAGCGCGATTGCTGCTTGAAAACGAAAGCACTTGGCAAAAAGCAAAAAAATGGCTATTCGGCGACTAATTGCCTTATGCCACCTTGTCATTCGGGCGGGGATGGTTTGGGAGATTCCCGCTTTTGCGGGAATGACGGGGATTTTTGCCTTTGCGGGAATGACGGCTTTATGGATTCCCGCTTGCGCGGGAATGACGAGGGGGGCGGGAATGACATTGGAAAATATCTATGTGTGCTATGATAGCGCAAATGTTTCACGGGAAACCATCGGCGGCGGCAGGGAGGAAGACCGGAAGCGGCGGCGAAAGCGCGGCAGTTGTCGCCCTCGGCATTACCGGCAGCATCGCCTGCTACAAAGCGGCGTATCTTTGTCGTATGCTGCGCGAGGATGGTTTGCAAGTGCGGGTTTTGATGACACCGGCGGCGCAGGCATTTGTCGGCGCGGCGACTTTTCGCGCCCTCAGCGGCGCGCCGGTTATTAGCGGAGACGGCATTAGCGGCGATGCAAATGCCGGAATTGCCGATGACGGAATGGATCATATCCATCTAACCCGCAAAGCGTCATTGTTGCTTGTCGCTCCGGCAAGTGCCGATTTTATCGCCAAAGCCGCCGCCGGTTTTGCCGATAATGCCGTCCTTGCCGCCTTTCTTGCCGCAGATGGACCGAAAATGCTCGCCCCGGCGATGAACCGGCAAATGTGGCTTTCGCCGCCGACACAGCGCAATATCCAAACCCTCGCCGCAGATGGCACAACCATCATCGGACCCGCCATCGGCGAACAAGCATGCGGCGAAAACGGCGAAGGAAGAATGACCGAACCGGCGGATATTGTCAAAGCCGTCCGTTTGGCAGTGCATAAACCCATGCGCGGCTTGCGCATTGTCGTCAGCACCGGCGCAACCGCCGAAAACATTGACACAATGCGCACCATCAGCAACAAAAGCAGCGGGCGAATGGGCTTTGCCATCGCCGCCGCCTGCCAACAAGCGGGGGCGCAAGTTTGCGTTATCGCCGCCAATACTTCCGCCCCGCCGCCGCCAAGTTTGCCGCCAAATGCCATCATACGGGCGGCAACAAACGATGCGATGCGGCAGGCATTACTGAAAGAATGCGCCAACTGCGACATTTTCATTTCCGCCGCCGCCGTTGCCGATTACACTTGCGGCGGCGGGCAAAAACACAAACACCCGCGCAGCGGCAAAGCGTTGATTCTCAAACTAACGCCGAGTGCCGACATTTTGGCGACCATCGGCAAAAGATATCCGCATTTGTTTACCATCGGTTTCGCCGCTTTGGACGGCGATGGCGATGACGGCGGCAAATGGCGGGCGGCGGCAAAAGCAAAAATGCGCGCCAAAAACACGGCGATGATGATTGCCAACAGCGTGAATGATGCCGAAAGCGAAAGTTGTCAACTGGCGGTTTTTTGCGCCGACGGCAAGGAATATCAACTTCCGCGCCAAAACAAAACCGATGCGGCGGGCAGTTTGGCGCTTTTGTTTGCCGACCGGCTGGATGTTTCCCGTGAAACCTCCGCGCCCAAAAACACAACAAAAGCCAAACGCGCGGCGGCTGGCTAACAAACAACACCACAACCGGAGAAAACAATGAGCAAAATGGTCAAATGCGTCAAATACGGCGAAGAAATGGAAGGTTTGGCGACACCGCCCTATCCGGGCGCACTGGGACAGCGCATTTTTGACAGCGTATCGGCACAGGCGTGGCACGAATGGCTGGAACAGCAAAAGATGCTAATGAACGAATACCGCCTGAACATGGCAGACAAACGCGCCCGCGATTACCTTCTGGAACAAACCGAACGCCACTTCTTCGGCGAAGGCGCCGACACCGCCAGCGGCTACACGCCGATAAAGGAATAGCGGCGGCGGCGGTTGACATTGCCAAAAAAGTGTGGTACAATGAAGCCGACTGGAAACTCCGTACGCCCGTAGGCGGGCATTATCCGTTACGCCCGTAGGCGGGCAAACACAGAAACCCGGGCAAACGCTCGGGTTTCATTTTTTATGCAGGTGAAAAAGACATACATCGCCATAGACGGGGGATATTTGCGGGCGGTGTTCCGCCGCAGCGGATATTCGTTCGGTGCCGATGGCATTGACAAATTTGCAAGGCATTGCCTTGACAAAGGCGAGGAGTTGCTAAAAGTGTTGTTTTATGATTGCCTGCCATACCAAACGCCCGAAGGTGGCAAGGAGATTTTGCATCCGGTGACCAAAGTGCCGCTGACACAAAAAAGCAAAAAAGTGTTTTGGGACTTGGAGCAAAAAGATTTGTTTGCCTTGCGTCTGGGGACGCTGGTTTTTCGCGGTTGGCATTTGCGGCCGGGCACGGACGGCAAAAAGGAGAAAGATTACAAAGCAACTTTCCAACAAAAAGGCGTGGATATGCGCATTGGTTTGGATATGGCATCCCTTGCCGAGTTGCGTTTGGCGGACAGGATAATCCTGCTATCCGCCGACACGGATTTAATTCCGGCGATGAAACTGTGCCGCAAGCGCGGCATACAAGTCGTGGCTATCCAACTGCCATCCACGCCGTTGCCGCCCAAACTAATAGCCCACACCGACATCCTCCGCCGAAAAGAATGGTGCAAGGGATTAACGCGCGAGCGTAAATAAAAAGCCGCGCTTGTGCGGTATAGTTATGTTTATGGCGATTTATAAATGGCTCCGCGCTCATTGGCGGTGGGGCGCGGCTGTCGCTTTGGCGGTTGTTGCCTCCACTTTTGGGGCGGACTTTTTCGCCAAATGTTTGGGTTATGCGGAGGTCGTCGCGGAAACTGTCAAAGGCGACGATGCCGCAAAAGCGGGCTTGGGAATTTGCGCATCACACTCGGCGGGGCTTTTCCGGCGCGATTTTCTAATCGCCCTTGTCGCCGTCATCGGTATAGGGGCGGCGCTTTGGCGCGCCGCCGCTTTTGACCGTCAAACCAGAGTGGCGGAGAATCGCTTGCTCAGAGAGCGATTTGCCATTGCCGCAGAATTGATGGCAAAAGAAAACAACGACAGCAAACCCGCCATTACCGCTCGCATTAGTGGCATTCACATTATAGAAAAGTTGGCAACAAACGCGCCCAAAGAATTCGCGGAGCAGGTGATTAACAATCTAATCGCCTATATCAAAGAACACGCGCAACTAACGGCGGTGCCGCTTTTGGAAAAGGGCAAAACTCCCGATGGGCCGCGCATGTTGGGCGAAGATGTCAAAGCCGCCTTTGCGGTGTTGCACAACATTCTCAGTGATGAGAGGGTAAAAGCCGAAATTAATGGCGCTGCGTTGAACGCCATTTTGGATTTTTCATATCAGGATTTCTCGTGGCTTAATCTGAGTCGCTCGCATGTCAACCTGAGCCATTACAAAAAATGGGTAGCGGCAAACCTCACATCATCGCATCTCTTCTATGCGAACCTTAAAGGCGCGAATTTTCTGTGCGCCAACTTAAAAGGCGCGTACCTGAATCATGCCATCTTATCGGAAGCAAACTTGTCGCGCTCAAAGATGGCGGGGGCGAACTTGTGGAAATCTGACCTGCGCGGTGCAAAATTAGAAGATGCGGATTTGTCGGGCTCGGATTTGCACAGGGCTCGCCTGCAAGGTGCTAATTTACTTCGCGCCACATTCCAAGATATGTGGGAAAACGAAGACCGGGCATCTCTGGAATTTGCGTGGTTGGATGGCGCGAGATTGGAGGGGGTTGTTTTGCGCGATGCAAGGATGCACGGGGCATACTTAAGGGGGGTTGTCATTTTGGATTCCGATTCCAAAAACACGGACTTCCGCAATGCCGTTTTGACGAAAGCGCATTTTGGTGAAACCTGCATATCCTGCAAGGAGTTTTCCCCCGCCGGGTTGCCGGAAGTGAAAGCCGCGATGGGCGGCAAGGTGTGGCATTCAGGGGCTGGCTGGGCGCAGGGCGTTAAGCAACGCCCCGCCGATGCGGAGTGGGATTTGACGCAATACGAGGATGGCTATGCGCTCGCCGGGATTTTGGAGAATTTCGCCAAGGAAAACAACTCGGAATTCAATAGCATCAATCTGCGGCAACAAGCCCGTAAATTGCTGGGCAATGGCAAACTGCCAGAGGACACGCCACAAAAATGGCGCAAATGGTTGGCAGAAATTGACCCTGCTACTGGACTAACTTCTACCGAATTGGCATGGAGAGGGGTACTATCATCGGGAATCATAGGACCGCCACCCGAACAGGAGGAAACGCCACGGACAAAGCAGAATTAATCTGCGTTATCCAGTGTCGTGCGCCTTATTCGTCTAACGGCATGAATGCCCTTCGGCGCAAGCCCAAGTTTTCGGCTCGTCATTTTTGTCCACTTCGCAGATGGATTTTGCCGCAATGCGCGCCTGCTCTTGTTGATTATACAAAAGCGGGTCGCTAGCATTGTTTTGATATTTTTGATGCGCTTGCACGAACGCCCATTTCGCGTATTCGCAGGCATCGCCGATAAACGGAATTTGCGGCGCGGTTTGTGGCACGCCGCCGTTAGTGCCTTTTGACGCGCTGAAATCGCTGTCGCGGTCATACAGGGCATTGCACGATGCCATCAACAAGGCAAGGGTGAAAATCGTTATGTGTTTCATGGCTTACCTCCGGCATTCGGGGCGGTCTTGCCCGCCTTCCTCACAAGGCAACCAGCCCAGCACCGCCAAACACGCCAGCATTGCGCTTTTATGCGCCTTGGCTTTGTCATTGGCAAGTATGAATGCGTTAACATTCCACCGCACGCTGTTCCGCGCGGCTTCCGCTTTCGCGCTGCACTTGGCTTTGGCGGCGTAGAAGTTGCCATCGCCCTCTTTGTATTGATAAAAAGAGGACAACTCGGGAGACGATGCGCACCCGCCAGCGACAAGGGCGGCTATTACCACCATTGGCGCAAATATCCGTATGCCCCGCAAGGCGCGCGCCGCCGCGCCAAAGCGTTGCGACAAGGTAATAACTTTTTTCATTGTTCTCTCCGGTTGTGTGTTATCCAAAGCCCGACATAAATGTCAGGCGAGTGCTAACACAACCAAGCGTGGGATGTCCCTGCTGTTTCCGGCGAAGTCGCTGGTATTTTATTGACAAGGTCGCCCGACAGGACGACGCTCGGTCTTGTG
>JBPCWZ010000024.1:0-9998 GCA_051009015.1 Gammaproteobacteria bacterium
CTCATCGCGTAATCCAAATACGCGCCTTGCATCCGCTCCGTCAAACTGACGGTAGCGAGATCCTTGGCAAAATCAACTTTCAGCGACATTCGGGCGGCAAAAAGGAAATTATACACGATATTTTGCCGTGGATGCCCTTGTTTTGACAGGGGCGCGTTTTTTCTTTTTTTCGCGTCATATCGGGGCGGTTTTGTGTTATATTGGCGGCTATGAATACGCCCGTCACAAAAGCGGACAAAAGGGCGGAAGCGGCGCGAAGGTTGCGCAAGCGGCTGGAAGCACAGCAGACGGAGAATGATGCGGAGGCGAAGAATATAAGCAAACCTTTGTGGTGGTTTGCCGGTGCGGTAGTGATAATCAGCACGCTGGCTTTGGTTGTTGATATCATCGCCGGTTTGTGGCAATGGTTTGTTGATATTTTGACCGGCATTCCCTTGTGGGTGATGATAATGATGGTCATGGCAGCGGCATATCTCATCCGCGTGGCAAAAGGCGGCAAACTCCGCCGCAAAATCCGCAAACTGCGGGAGATGGAAAAGGATATAGAATAACGCCGATGCCAAACCTGCCACACAACAAACGCGAAGGCGAAACCGCCGCCGGGCAAAACAAAGCAACGCCTGCGCTGCCTTTTTTCGGCAAATGGGCGGGGGTTTTGTTTTTGATAATGCTTGTTATAACAGTGGCTACCGCTATGGCGGAGTTTGCTTTGTCGTGCGATTCGTCAGCGGGTTGCGCCTCGTTCGGCAAAAGTGGCAGAATACCCGTATGGCTTGCTGTTTTATGGGGCGGAGCGGGTGGCATTGTGTTGTTATGGTTTGTGGCGTCCTTTGTTTGGCGCTGGGCGCGCACTTTGCCTTTTAGCGGCAAGTGGGCGTTTTTGGCTTTGCTTGGTATTGCTGGTTTGGAATCCGTTCTTTCCTATTTTTGGCAAGGTTATGCCGATACTGCGTTTGGCAAAATAACGGACAAGATATTCTGGGTTTTGATATTGTGGCTGGCGGCGGCATTGCGCGGCAAAGCGATAAAAGAATGGTTGGCGGGCGTTATAACAAAAGCGATTCAAGTGCCTGTTAATGCGGCAAAAGAAACCATTGGCGGCGCAGTGCAAGCCGTCAAAAGCACGGCGGAAGAAAGCGTGGGCAAGATAACCAAAGGGTTCACCGATGCGGCGGGGGCGGTCAAAGAAACGGCGGATAAAAGCGTTGATAAAATAACCGAAGGATTAGACAAAACAACCGAAGCGGTCAAAGGCACGGCGGACACAATTGCCGACAGCGCAAAAAGTGTTGGTCAGAAAATATCTTCGGCGGGGAGCGAAGTTTTTGATACGGCGGCATCCGCGGGACAAGCGATTGTCAAGGTGCCGGGGCGGGTGGCATCGGCAATAAAAGAAGGTGCAACTTCGGCGGGGCAGCGGATAAAAGAAAAGTTGCCCAGCCGCACTCCGCAAGAGTCGGATAAAGACGACAAATCCTAACCCGCAAACCCGCAAAAATGCGCCTTTCCCGTCATTCCCGCAAAAGCGGGAATCCAACGCCGCGAAAGCGGCAGTATTATGCAAAGTTGCCGCTGGCGGTTTCTGTGCCGATTAATGTTATGATATATGCCAAAATCCACAATCCAATTTGGAGGAAAAGCAATGCCGAAAAAAGCAAAACCCGCCTCGCCATCATCGGCGGCGGATGATAAAAAAACACTCGTCTTGCACAAGGCGGCGGAGGACGGCGACCGCGCCAAAGTAAAACGCCTTTTGGCAAAAGGCACGGTGGGTGTCAATGAGCCGGATGCCAATGGGCGGACGCCGCTTTTTTATGCCGTGGAAGGCGGCAATGAGGGAGTGATAACCGACCTGCTCGCCGTGAAGGCGCATGTGAATGCCACGGCGAAGATGGAGATACTTCCCGGCTTGACGCTTTCCGGAGCGACACTGCTGCACAGCAGCGTTTTGTTTGACCATCCCGTTGCTATTGATATCTTTGCCAGCAAGGGGGCGAAGATTAATCAGCGCAGCGACTACGGTTTGACGCCGTTGCATTTGGCGGCTTTCCTGAATCGCATCGCCGTTGCGCGTGTGCTTATCAAGCGCGGCGCCAGTGTCAATTTGGGTGATGGCGACAAAGCCACGCCTCTGCATCTTGCCGCGCGGAATAATAACGATATTGTTGCGGGTGTTCTCATCGCTAACGGCTCAGATTTGGATATTGCCGATGAAAATGGCGATACGCCCTTGCACGATGCGGCGGTGCATAAAAGCATGGAAGTCGCCAATCTCCTGATTAAAGCCGGTGCCAAAATCAACAAAAATAACAAAGATAAGCGGACACCGTTGTATCTTGCCCAAGACCACGGGCATAACGAAATTGCCGATGCCTTAATTGACGCCAGTGGTAATTTCGGCGATATGGTTGCGCCGAAGCCGGAACACAAAAGCATTCCAGAACAGGTTTATGACTGGGCATGGGGGAACATTGTGGCTATTTGTGGCGGCACTGAAATTGAGGGTAGCGGCGTGATTGTCAAGCCCGGGTTTGTGGTCACTAACCGTCATGTGATTGAAAAAATCGAAGAAAGCGGCGAGGATATTGTTGTCAGGACAGCAGAAAACCCCTTATCCATTGGCAAAGAGCATCCATACCCGGTGGAGCGGGTAGACGGTAGCGACAGCGGCGAGGAGGCGCGGGACTTGTGCCTGCTAAAAGTTAAAGGGCTGAAATGCCCGCCGATAAAGATACGGAAATACCAAACACTGGGCATCGGCGAGGATGTTTATGCGATTGGTAATCCTGCGGGCGTGGATGCGGGTGGCAATCCTACGGATTTGGAATTATCCTTATCTGTTGGCGTTATATCGCAGTTGCGGAAAGAGGGCGGGCATCGCAAAATTCAGAATAGTGCGCCAATTTCTCCGGGGTCATCGGGTGGCGGCTTGTTTGACAGGAACGGGCATTTGGTAGGGATTACGACTTGGGTGACTCCCAAGAATGAAGGGGATAACCGTATCCCCCAAAACCTCAACTTTGCCATTCCCGCTGACTGGCTGCTTGGTTATTTTGCCAAATAGGGCGGCATAATAATCCGCCTTGTTTTGGATTCCCGCTTTTGCGGGAATGACAAATAAAAAACGGCGGCGCGATTATTGGAAGATGCGCCGCCATTGTTTGTTTTCGGTGCGGTTATGCCGACATTGCTTCTTCGTAGCGTTTGTTGGCGGTTTGCCAATCTGCGACATTCCAAAACGCCTTGATGTAGTCGGGGCGGCGGTTTTGGTAGTTCAGATAGTAGGCATGCTCCCAGACATCCAAAGCCAAAACCGGAATGCCGCGGATGGAATCATCCACGACTTTTTTCATCAACGGATTATCCTGATTCGGCGTGGATACAACTTTGAGTTTTTTGTCCTGCACGATGAGCCATGCAAAGCCGGAGCCAAAACGCCCGATGCCCGCCGCCGTCATTTCCTTGCGCAAAGCATCCGCGCCGTCCATCTCTTTTGCAACCGCCGCACCGAGCGCGCCCGCCGGGTCGCCGCCGCCGTTTGGCGACATGGACGACCAATAAATGTTGTGGTTGTAATATCCCCCGGCGTTGTTGCGCACCGCCGGACCAAGCCCGCCGACATTGGCAAGCACTCGCTCAATGCCCATCAAAGCCGCCTCGGTGCCGGCGACCGCTTCGGTCATCTTGTCGTAATAAGCCCGATGGTGCTTGCCGTGATGGATCTCCATCGTGGTTTTGTCAATGTGCGGCTGCAGCGCATCGGCCGGGTAGGGCAGGTCGTAAAATTCCAAAGGCATGGCACATTCCTCCTTGTTGTTGTTTTGTTGCCAATTATGTCGGCGTCATTATAACACCATTGCCGCCGTTTTTTGTCATTGTATAGAATCACTGCCATGCATATCCGGCGGCAACTGCGGGCGAAAGAAGAAGGCGGCGACATTGCGCTGGCGGTCGGCAACTTTGACGGCTGCCACATAGGGCATCGGGAGTTATTGCGTCAGGCGCGGCGGGCGGCGGCGGGTTTGCCTTTTGCCGCGCTGACTTTTGAACCGCATCCGTTGGCGGTTTTGCGCCCGGGCTTGCAGGTGCGAAGGTTGGGCGGCGTGCGCGACAAGATTGTGCTGCTTGCCGCTTGCGGGGTTGATATTTTGTATCTGGCGCGGTTTGACAAAAAGATGGCGGAGACGGCGGCGGAAGCGTTTTGCCGTTTGTTGTTTGACGGCATTGGCGCGAAAGTTGTCATGGTCGGCGATAACTTCCGCTTTGGCAAAGAGCGGCGCGGCGATATTGATATGCTGCGGCGCATCGGCGAAAAGTATGGCGCAAAAGTGCTGGCGGCGAAGTTATTGGAAGCGGGCGGGGCGGTTGTATCAAGCGGCAGAATCCGCGCCGCCATCGCAAAAAGCGACTTTGACGAAGCGGAGATGTTGCTCGGCAAACCATGGTTAATAAGCGGGCGGGTTGTGCGCGGAAAAGGTTTGGGCGCGGCATTGGGCTTTCCGACCGCAAACATTCACGCGGGATTTTTGCCGCCGTGTTGCGGGATTTTTGCCGCCGTCGCTTATGACAATGACGATATCAACAAAAGCGCTTTTCGGCGGGCGGCGGCGGTTAGCATCGGGGTAAATCCCACAACTGACGGCGGCGGGAGAATCAGCATAGAAGCGCATTTGCCCGGCTTTTGCGGCGATTTGTACGGGCGGCGGATGGTTTTGCGTTTGTGCCGAAAACTTCGGGACGAACAGCATTATGAAAGCCAAAGCGCGCTGAAAAAAGCCATCGGCGAAGATGTGCGGGCGGTGCAAAATATCATCCGCCGCGCCGATTATTAATGCGCCATTGCGGAAAAAACGGCGGCAGTGGTGGTATAATGTCCGACTGACAAAACAAAAACCGGGCGGCGGCGCGGCGAAAAGACCACAACCAAGGACGACAACAACCACAACCGGGGACGACAAATGAATCTTGCCGGCAGCGAATTGCTGACATACATACAATCCATCGCCCGCGAAAAGGATCTTCCTTTTCCGACCGTGCTTGCCATTTTCGGCAATGCGCTGGCGCAATCCCTCCGCCGCAGCGGCGACAAGTTTCGCGAAGCCGAGTTTCGCGTGGATATTGACGCCAAAAGCGGCGATATGATAGCAAAGCGCGTCTGGCGGGTGCTTGCCGAAGATGAAGTGCTGGAAAACCCCGACGCCGAACTAATGCTGGAACACGCCCTTGACCGCGACCCGGCGGCAGAGCCGGGCGGCGAAGTTTCCGAGATTATTGTCAATCCGGAGTTTTCGTTGCGCGCGGGTGTGCAACTTGCCAAACAAGCCCTCAGCGTGCGCCTGCGCGAGGAAGAACGCCGCCGCCTGTTGCGCGAGTTGCTTGAGCGAAAAGAAGACCTCGTCAGCGGGCAGGTAATGCGCATTCTTCGCAATACCGGCGATGCCATTGTTGAAGTGATGCGCGTGGAATGCCGCCTTGCCAAGCGCGATATGATTCCGTTTGAGTCCGTCAAGCCCGGCGACCGCATACAAGCGCTCATTAAAAATATGGACGCGCTTCACTTTGACGAAGAAGAAGAACGCGCCGAAGATGGCAGGTTGCGTCATCCGGTTTTGCTGACGCGCACCAGCCCGTTGTTTTTGATTCGCCTTTTTCAGCGGGTTGTGCCGGAGATAGAAAAAGGCATTTTGGAAGTTGTCAATGCCGTGCGCAGCCCCGGCAACCGCGCCAAAATCGCAGTGCGCTCTCACGATGCCCGGGTGGATCCGGTCGGTACTTGCGTGGGCATTCGCGGCTCGCGGGTGCAGGCGGTTACCAACGAACTTAATGGCGAGCGCATTGACATTATCCCCTGGGACGAGGATGACGGGCGTTATGTGCTAAACGCCCTTTCGCCTGCCGAAGTTTCCAAGGTGCATATAGACCGCGACCGGCATACGATGGAGATTCTTGTTGAGCCGGAACTTCTGGCGCAAGCCATCGGCAAAAACGGCGTCAATGCCCGGCTCGCCGCCGGTTTGACGCAGTGGCGGTTGAACCTTAGCGCGCCCGAAGAATATCAGGCGGCGCAGGAAAAAGAACTCGCCGAAAAGAGCGAAGCGCTGGCGAAGACGCTGGATTTGGATGTTGATGTCGCCCGCATTTTGTGCGAGGAAGGTTTTGAGACGCTCAGCCATGTCGCATATGCTCCCGCTTCGGATTTGCTGGAAATAAACGGCTTTACCGCCGACATGGTTGAAGAAATGCAAAACCGCGCCCGCGAAGTCGCCGACCGGGAAGACAAGGCTTTGACGGCAAAAGTGGAGACGATGGAAGAATCGCTTGTAGCGATGTTTGGCGATTATGGCGACGACGAGCGCCTGCGCAAACTCGCCGCCGCCGATATTTTGAAGTTGAACGACCTTGCCGATTTGTCGGTTGATGAACTGCTTGACATTACCGAAATGGCGGATGATGTCGCGGCGGAGCGCATTATGAAAGCGCGTGAGATGACGGCGGAAGTCGCCGAATAACAAAAGGGCGAAAGCAGAGGACGGCGCGATGGCGACGATAATTGATATCGGGCGCAAATACGGCAAAAGCGCCGAACAGGTGCGGGATGCGCTTGTCGCCGTCAAATACGGCAAGAAGATAACCGTTGCCGCCAAAATAGAATCATCGGTGGAGCAGCAGTTGGATTCTTACTGGCGGCAGCAAAGCGCCGCCGCCAAAAACAAACAACAAGCCACGCCCGACAAACGCCAGCGCACGCGAACAATAGGGCAAACGCAAGTCAGCGAACGCCCGCGCCGGATGATTAAGCGTCCGGTTGAAGTACAAAAGCCGCCGCCGGTCATTACCAGCACGGCAAAAACAACAACACCCCCGGCAACTGCAACAACTGCGGCAGTTGCCAAACCGCCGCCGGTCAAAGAAGTCCCGCCGCCGCCGCCGATTAAGCCGCAACAACCCAAAGAACAAAAAGAACAACCGCCGATAACACCGAAAGCGGCGGAAGTCAAAACCCAAGAAGCCCCGCCGCCAAAACCGCAAGCGGAACAAGCGCAACAACAACCGGAGCAACAACCGCAACAACAACAAGCAACAGCGGCGGAAGTCAAACCGGCGGCAAAAGCCGGACATTCGCGCCGGACGATAAAGATGGACAAAGACGCCCTTCGCAAGTGGGCGAAGGAGCGCGACCGGCGCAAAGAAAAAGCCCGCAAGAGCGCCAAACCGCGTTCGGTATCCGAGCATGGCTTTACCAAACCGGCGGATAAAGTCATCCGTCAGATAGCCATCAGTGAAACCATTACCGTCTCGCATTTGGCGGCGAAGTTATCGCTGAAAACGGGCGCGCTGCTTGGTGCATTGCGCACGCAGGGGGTGGAGTCGGCGGCGGATGACGAGTTGGACCGCGACACGGCTTTTATCATTGTCGAATCGCTCGGGCATAAGCCGATTGATGCGCCCGATGACGATTTGGAGCGCGATTTGGCGCAGGAAGATGCGGCGGACAAAAAGCCGCGCCCGCCGGTTGTTACCGTGATGGGGCATGTGGATCATGGCAAAACTTCGCTGTTGGATTTCATCCGCAAGACCAAAGTCGCCGACGGAGAGGCGGGCGGCATAACCCAGCATATCAACGCCTATCAGGCGCAGACGGCGAAAGGGTTGATAACTTTTATTGACACGCCGGGGCATGCGCTATTTACCGAGATACGCTCGCGCGGGGCGAGGGTTACCGATATTGTTGTTTTGGTCGTCGCCGCCGATGACGGCGTCCGCCCGCAAACCATAGAAGCGATTCATCATGCACAAGCGGCGGGCGTGCCGATTGTAGTCGCCGCAAACAAAACCGACAAGCCGCAGGCGAATGCCAAAAAGTTGAAAAAGGAATTAATACAGCACAATGTTTTGACCGAAGAGTTGGGCGGCGATGTGCAAATGGCGCAAGTGTCGGCATTGACCGGCAAGGGCATTGACGAATTGCTGGATGCGATTATCACGCAAACGGCAATTATGGATATTAGCGCCGCGCCAAACGGCCCCGCGCGCGGGGTTGTTATTGAATCCAGATTGGACAAGGGGCGCGGGGTTGTTGTGCCTTTGATTATTACCAGCGGCGAATTGCATCGCGGCGACATTGTCGTTTGCGGCGCCGAAAGCGGGCGGGTGCGGGCGATGACCGATGCGAACGGCAAAACAATAAACAAAGCGGGACCGTCAATGCCGATTGAGATACAGGGTTTATCGGGCATTCCGGAAACCGGCGCCGAGTTGGCGGTTGTTGATGACGAGCGCAAAGCGCGCGACATAGCACAGATGCGCCGCGACAAATCGCGCCAAAGCCGCCTCGCCGCGATATCGCCCGACCGCGAAAGCGCCGAAGAACAAATGATGGCATTTGACAAAGCGGACGAACCGCGCGATTTGCCTTTGGTTGTCAAGGCCGATGTCAATGGCAGCCGCGAAGCGCTTGTGCAGGCGCTTTCGCAAATCACCGGCAAAAATCTGAAAATGAAAGTCATCCACAGCGGAGTCGGCGGCGTTAGCGAATCGGATGTGCATCTTGCCCAGGCGAGCGGCGCGGTTATCGTCGGTTTCAATGTCCGCGCCGATGCCAAAACCCGCAAACTGGTGGAAGAGCGGGCGGTCAAAGTCGTCTATGGCCGCGTGATATACGACCTTTTGGAAGCGGTAAAAGAACTCGCCCTCACCCGGCTTGCGCGCCGGACGGAAGAAGAAGTCATCGGCGCGGCGGAAGTGCGAAAGGTTTTTGACATCGGCAAACTCGGCAATATCGCGGGTTGCATTATTACCGAAGGCATCGCCCGCAGCGACGCCCGCGCCCGGATTATGCGCGATGGCGCGGTTGTTTTTGAAGGCGGCGTTTCGTCCTTGCGTCATTTTAAGGAATCGGTTGCCGAAGTGCGCACCGGCGAGGAATGCGGCATTGGCATCGGCAAGTTCAGCGATATCAAAACCGGCGATGTCATAGAAATGATGCGCGTAGTGGAAATCGCCGCCGAGTTGTAAAGGGGCGGCAAATATGCCGGGCAACAAAAGTTATCCGCGCCGCTGGCGTTTGGAATCGCTGCTGCGGCAGGAGTTATCGGTTTTGGTATCCCCGGCTTTTTCCGCGGAACTCTTGACCGTGCGCGGCGTGTCAATGAGCCGCGATTTGGGCGTGGCGACGGTGTTTTATTCCCTGGCACCGGGGGCGGACACTGAAGCGGCGCATCAAAAACTGCAAACTTCGGCGGCGCGCTGGCGGCGGGAGTTGGCAAAAAAGTTAAACATGCGGCGGACTCCGCAACTGGTTTTTTCGCCGGACGATGGCGGCATTGCCGCCGACAAGTTGCGCGATTTTCTGGAAAAGGTCGGCGGTGATTGACGGCATTTTGCCGGTTGACAAACCGCGCGGCATTTCTTCGGCGCGGGCGGTGGCAAAACTCAAAAGCGCATTTGCGGCAAAAAAAGCCGGACACGGCGGAACACTGGACCCGCTTGCCGATGGTTTGCTCGTTGTGCTTTTCGGGCAGGCGACCGGCTTTTCGCGTTTTTGCCTGGGCGCGGACAAAACATACCGGGCAAAGGTTTGCTTCGGCGCGCAAACCGAAACCGACGACAGCGAAGGGGCGGTAATATTTTCATCAATACCGCCGCCGGATTTGGCGCAGCGGGTGCGGAAGTTGCTGCCGGATTTTATTGGCGAGATAAGCCAAACCGCGCCGCAATACAGCGCTCTTAAACATCGCGGCGAGCCGCTTTACAAAAAAGCGCGGCGCGGCGAAAAGGCGATAGCAAAAACCCGCATTCTGCAAGTTGCCGATATTAAGATGGTTGAAGATATCGCCGGTGTTTCGGAGTGTGTATTATCTTTTGACATTCGCGCCCAAAGCGGTTTTTATGTGCGCGCTTTCGCCCGCGATATCGGCGCAAAGATAGGATGCGGCGCGCATCTGGCGGCGTTGACCCGTTTGGCAAGCGGTGTTTTTTCATTATCCGATGCCGCGCCG